>NZ_JBFAIU010000117.1:0-21162 GCF_040654855.1 Asanoa sp. NPDC050611 | reverse complement strand
GCCACGATGATCGCGGCCGCCGCGAGCACCAGGATCTCCGTCGGCAGGCCCGTCGGCGCGCCCAGCTCGATCGTCGCGTAGCCCTTGCCGGGCAGATCGTCACGGTGCGCGCCGAGACCTGCTGCAGCAGGGCCGTGTTGGCGTTGGCCGCGCCGAGGTCGTCGCGGGCGACCTGCACCTCGGAAAGGAACGCGCCGGCGTCGGTCGGGCGGGCCTGCGGGTCGCGCCGGGTGGCCCGGGCGACCAGCTCGTCGAGGACCGGTGGGATGCCGGCCACGAGCGACGACGGTGCCGGGACGTCGCGGTCGACGTGCTGCCAGGCGACCTCGACCGGCTGGTTGCCGTCGTAGGGGACGCGGCCGGTGAGCATCTCGAACAGCACGATGCCGGCGGAGTAGACGTCGCTGCGCGGGTCGGCCCGGCCGTCGGTGACCAGCTCCGGGGCCACGTAGGCGACGGTCGCCATCAGCTGGCCGCCGTCGGCGTCGGTGGCGCTGGCCTCGACCGCGCGGGCCAGGCCGAAGTCGGCGACCTTGACGACGCTGTCGATGAGGTTGCCGGGGCCGCCGCTGGGCGCCTCGGCGACCAGGACGTTCTCGGGCTTGACGTCGCGGTGCACGAGGCCGGCGCGGTGGGCGGCGGAGATCGCGGCGAGCATCTGCTCGAGGATCGCCAGCGACTCACCCGGGTTGAGCCGGCGGCGCTGGGCGAGCACGTCACGCAGCGTGTGGCCGCGCACGTACTCCATCACCAGGTAGGGGAGCCCGGCGTGGACGCCCTGGTCGTAGACCGCGACCACGTTCGGGTGAGTCAGGCGGGCGATCGTCTTCGCCTCGTCGGTGAACCGCTCGAGGAACTCCGGATCGCGCGCCTGCGCCGGGTGAATGATCTTGAGCGCGACCGTGCGCTCGAGGCGCTCGTCGGTCGCGGTGTAGACGGTCGCCATGCCGCCACGGGCCACCCGCCCACGGATGCGGTAGCGCCCGTCGACCAGCGTGCCCAAGAGCGAGTCAGCGACCTGGATGTCCATCGGCAGGCAGTCTATGTGCAGGCGTGGTTCGTGCGACACAGCCGTGCCGTCATCTTCTCCGGTAACCCCGCATTCAGGGGTTTTCGTCCCGGTGGCGGGGGTGACGGTGGTGCCGCCGGCGGCCCTCGTAGTGCTGGTCGTCGGCCGTCGGGCTCACGGTGGGTGACGGGGTGGGCTCGCCGGTGGGGGACGGCTCATCCGGTGTGGGGCTGGCGGTCGGGCTCGGCGTGCCGGTCGGGTCCTGCGGATCCGGGGTGTCCGCCGGTGACTCTTCGGGCATCGGGTCGCCCGGGCCGCGCACCAGATCCGGGGCGGGTCCGACGCCGGTGGGTGCGCCGTCGTGCGTATCCGATGAACCGGCTCGGCCCGACGCGGCCTGCCGGCCGGCGACGGTGAGTGGGCCACCCTGGCGGGCGATCCGCGCGGGCCTGTCCGGGCGCACGTCCTGCGGGCGCTGGCCGGTGCGCGCGGCGCCGGCGACGACGCTCGCGGGTGTCTCCGCCTGCGCCGGTTCGCCCTCCAGCAGCGCGCCCAGGCCGTTGACGACGGCGAAGTAGGTGCCGAGCGCGCCGACGATGCTGACCAGGGCGAACCCGCCCGTGGCGAAGAGCCGGCGCGGCGGTCGACTGTGCTCCGGGAAGATCAGCTCGGTGGTCTCGTCGCCGTCCGAGCCGCGTCGGCGTGCCCTGGCCAGGTCGTACTGCACCGACCGCCATGCGCCGACGATTTCCTTGCGCACACCCCGCCAGGTGGTCACGGGAGATCCTTCCGAAAATGCTCGGCCGGTACGGCGATACCCCGTACCGGGTGGTTCGGTGGTGTCACGCCGCGTCGGCGTGGCAATGTGAGCGGGTGACCGAAACCGTTCCCGCTCAGTGGCTGCCTTTGCCCGACGTGGCGGAGCGCCTCGACGTGTCGATCAGCAAGGTGCACCAGATGGTCCGCGACGGCTCGCTGCTGGCGGTCCGCCGCGACGGCGTCCTGCGGGTGCCGGCCGAGCTGGTGGCGAACCGCACCGTGCTCAAGCACCTGCCGGGCGTCATCACGTTGCTCCATGACGCTGGGTACAACGACGAAGAGTGCCTGCGGTGGCTCTACGCGGAGGACGCCACCCTCCCCGGCTTCCCGGCGGTGGCCCTCGGCGGCGACCAGGCCACCGAGGTGAAGCGCCGCGCCCAGGCGTTGGGCTTCTAGGTTTGCGGTTCGCGTACCTGGCGGTCCTGGTGGGCTGCCTGGCCGGTGCACTCTGGCTCGAACCGACCTTGCGGGTGAACGTCCTGCGCCGCTGGCGCCGCCTCCTGTTGACCCTGGTGCCGGTGATGGCGGTGTTCGCGGCCTGGGACATCGCCGCGATCGCCGCGGGCCACTGGTCGTTCGACCCGCGCCAGACGACCGGGGTGCTGCTGCCCTTCGACCTGCCGCTGGACGAACTGCTGTTCTTCCTGGTCGTGCCGCTGTGCGCGATCCTGGGCTTCGAGGCGGTCCGCGCGGTGCTGCGCCGGCCGGCGGGCGACGAGTGAGCTACACCGCCGCGGCCCTCCTCGGCGTCCTGGGCGCGCTGTTCGTCGACCTGTTCGTGCTCCGCACGCGGCTGGTCCGGCGTCGGGTGTTCTGGGCCACGTACCCGATCATCGTGTTCTTCCAGCTGCTGTCGAACGGGATTCTGACGGGCCGCGAGATCGTCCGCTACGACCCGGCGGCGATCGTGGGGGTGCGGCTCGTGTACGCGCCGGTCGAGGATCTGCTGTTCGGGTTCGCGTTGGTGTTGTTGACGTTGTCGCTGTGGGTGTTCTGGGGGCGGGTCGGGGTTCAGCGGCGGCCGGCGGCGGGCTCTGGGACGTCGTGGTTGCTGCGGTGGTTGCGGAAGCGGTAGCCGTCAGCGTCGGTCGACGGCGGGCGCTGGGTCGTCGCGGCGGTTGCGGAGGCGGTAGGCGATCAGGGCTCCGACTATGGCGACGTCGAGGATGGCGCCGGGGAGTTTGGTCAGCACCGGGATACCGAGGCCGTTGGGGAGCGTCAACGCCGTGACGGCGATGGTCGTGGCGGCCAGGGCGGCTCTGGTGCGGCCGGGTGGGGTGGCGCAGGCGAGGACGGCCAGCGGGACCAGGGCATACCAGGGGTAGAAGACCGGGAGCAGGAATGCCGCCGCGACCAGAGCCCAACCGCAGGCAGCGACGACAGTCCGCCGGTGCGTCGCCGCG
Organism: Asanoa sp. NPDC050611; assembly: GCF_040654855.1. NCBI lineage: Bacteria > Bacillati > Actinomycetota > Actinomycetes > Micromonosporales > Micromonosporaceae > Asanoa > Asanoa sp. NPDC050611. The sequence continues at coordinate 17,931 of NZ_JBFAIU010000117.1, read as the reverse complement.
GGTTCGAGATCGGCCGTGCCGCCTGCGGTCCGATCGAATCGGTGTTGGCCTGCCTCGGCACGCGGGTCCGCGTATCGGGGGTCGCCAGGCGTCCGTCGGTCGTCCTCGACCCGGTTTGCGGTGTCGACGAGTTGAGTCCTTGGCGGTGGCGCGGTCACGGCCGCGCCGCCGGCCGGTGCCGGGTCTGTCGTGGGTGGCGCGAGCCGCAGCGTGGCTTGCAGCGCCCGCCAGCAGAGCGCGATCCCGATGACGGCGAGGGCGGCGATCCCGCCCACCCGGGCGACGTCGACCGCGGTGTCGACGGCGCCTGGTTGACCGATCGCACGGAGCAGGTAGCCGACGGCCATGCCGAGGCCCGTAGGCAGCGAGGTCCACTGGACGAGGCTGCCGGTGTCGGAGAGGGCGCCGATCCAGCCGAGCCCGAGCCCGGTCGCCAGGCTGGCGGCGGTGAAGACGAGCGCACCGCTCACGGTGACGGTGGCCGCGGCGAGCGCGATGGTGCGGGCGGGGCTGGCGCCGCGCTGGATCCGTTGGCCGGCGACGAGCAGGATCACGAACGGCAGCGCGATGATCGCGGTGACCTTGATGCCGACAGCGAGGCCGAGCAAGGCGCCGGCCGCGACGGGCAGGCCCGCGCCGCCTCCGTCCGATCGCGTCATTCGCCGCGGGCGACGCTCGGTAGTGCCCTCGCTCGCGCCGTCGTGGCCGCCGGTGACGACGCCGGGCGCGTGCGGGGAGTGCTCCCTAATTCGCTCAAAGCCATCATTCGTGCTGGTGGGCGCCCCTCCGGCGGTTACCGTGACCCCTCCACCGTGAGCTACGCCGCCAAGGATCCCGGTCCGCGAAGCGGTTCCGCCGTGCAGCGCGGTGGCTGGAGTCTCCATCGCGGTCGCCCGGTTCGCCGCACCGGAGGCTGCCGCCGGCACTGCGATCGCTAGAGCGGCCACGGTCAGGCCCGCGGTCAGGGCGTCATTGTGTGCGCCGGAGACCAGGTGAACCGCGACCAGCGGCGACAGCAGCCCCAGCCAGCGCGCGGCGACTGGCGAGACCCCGACCGCGCTCGCGAGCCGCCCCGCGTACGCCGCGATCAGCACCCCACCGATCAGCGCGACCACCCGCAGCACGGCGACCGCCGCGAGCAACTGATTGTCGGCCGGGCCACCGACGGCCCGCGCAACCGCCGCGGCAACACCGGACAGTGCGACACCGACCGGCCCATACGGCGCCGGCGTGTGCTGCCAGAGTTCCGGCACCGCCCCAGCCCAGAGACAGCCGCCGTCGGCCGCCCCCAGTGCGTAAGGGTCGAGCCCTGAGCGCCAGATCTCGCCCTGGCAGGCATAGGAGTAAACGTCCCGGCTGGCCAGCGGCGGCGCGATCAACAAGGGGAGGGCCCACAGCGCGGCGGTGACCAGCAACCAGCGGCTGCTCACCCCGCCGAGGTGGCGGCCGAGGCGCCACCAGGCGCCCGACAGGATCGCGAGGCCGATCACCCAGCCCGCGAGACCCAGCCAGAAGGTGGCGCCGGGCGTGCCGGGGCCACGCAGGCCCGCGCCCGGGTCCCGTCCCGGCAACGCTCCCGCTCCGTATGCCCCGGCGGCGACAACGGCGACCCCGACAAGCCCGGTGACGCGCAGACCCCACGGGCTGTCCAGGCCACGCACGCCATCGATAATCCCACGCCGGCCGCGGGACGCCGCCGGCCCGCCCACCGAGCTCACCAGGTAGGCAGCACTCAGTCGGTGCGGGTCGTGGCCGCGTGGGCAAGATCGATCAAGGCCGTCCGGGCCTCGTCCCCGATCGGCGCCGCGTCGATCGCCGACAGGGCGGCGTCGAGGAGCGCGGCGATCCGGCGCTCGGTCCGCTCGGCGGCGCCGCTCTCGACGATCACCTCCCGGAGGTGGGCGATGCCGGTCGCGTCGAGGTCGGGCGAGCCCAGCAGGCGCCCGAGGTCGCGGCGGCCTGCCTCGTCCGCGGTTTCGAACGCGGCCGCGACCAGGAAGGTGCGCTTGCCCTCGCGCAGGTCGTCGCCCGCCGGCTTGCCGGTCAGCGCCGGGTCGCCGAACACACCGAGCATGTCGTCGCGCAGCTGGAAGGCCTCGCCGAGCGGCAGCCCGTACCCCGAATAGGCGGCCGTCACCTCGATGGGCGCTGCGGCCAGCGCGGCGCCGAGCAGCAGCGGCCGTTCGACGGTGTACTTCGCCGATTTCAGGCGGGCGATCTTCCCGGCGCGCTCGACGGACGTGTCGCCGGTCGCCTGGGTAAGCACGTCGAGGTACTGGCCGATCGTCACCTCCGTGCGCATCTCGTCGAATACCGGGCGGGCGCGGGAGAGCGCCCCAGGGTCGAGGCCGCCGGCGTGGAGCAACTCGTCGGACCAGACCAGGCAGAGGTCGCCGAGGAGCACGGCCGCGGAGTCGCCGAAACCGTCGGCGTCGCCGGCCCAGCCGTGCGCCCGGTGCCGGCCCGCGAACCGGCGGTGCACCGCCGGCTCACCGCGCCGGGTGTCGGAGCGGTCGATCAGGTCGTCGTGGATCAACGCGCTGGCCTGGACCAGCTCCAGCGCCGCCAGCGCGGTGACCACCTGGTCGGAGTCGCGACCGCCGGCGCCGCGGAACCCCCAGTAGCCGAAGGCCGGCCGCAGCCGCTTGCCGCCGCGCAGGACGAAGCCCTCGATGGCGTCGGCGACGGGAGCCAGGGCGCTGTCGACGTCGGCCATCCATGCCCGGCGGTCGGCCAGGAACCAGGCCAGCGACTTGTCGACCCGCTGCCGCAGGCGCACCCGGTCGGTGGCGGGCAGGCTCGTGGCGACGATCGGTCGGTCGGGGTCGGCAGGGCCCGGGCCGGCGGCGTCGGAGGGGCTGGTCGGCGCGGTCACGCCACGACGCTAGGGTCAATCCGCCCGAACGACAAACGCAGCGGTAACTGCCTGGCCGCCCGCCACCGCGTACAGCGGCGGGACCGCTCCTGATCGGCGGCCCTCGACCCCCATCGGGTGACCATCGATGGGCCGCCGACGACCAGGGCCGCCCACGCGCCGGCCCGGCCTGGCCCACCCGTTGCGCGCCCGTCCGCCTAGCCATCGCCGGCCGCCCGATCCGCCGCCACCGGCTCGGCGGCCAACGGGCGTGGCAGGTAGGGCCGCGCCGCGACCATCAGGTCCGCGTAGTCCCGTGCCGACGGCAGCCGGGCATGCGGCGCGAGCCGGTCGCCGAACACGGTCAGCAGGTCGCACACCCGCGTCGACCCGGCCCGGATCGTGTCGAGCACCGCCGCGCCGGCCACCAGCAGCGCGCCCTCGACCTCCCCGGCGTCGAGCCGCGCCCGGGCCAGCCACGCCTTGTCGAGCGCGGCGGTGCGGGGCAGCCCCGACCGGGCCGCGGCCCGGGACAGCAGCGGCAGCGCCCGCGCCGGCCGCCCGAGCACCACCAGGCAGCGGCCCGCCAGGGCGTCGAGCTCACCCTCGTCGAGCCAGTAGAGCCACGGCGGATCATGCTCGGTGGCCCGCCGATCGGAGGCCCGCTGGGCGGCGCCGAGCGCGGCCTCGGCGGCACCCCGGAGCCCGGCCGACGCGGCGGCGAACGCGATCCGGTGGAGCAGCAGGGCGCGGCCGGACGCCGACAGCGCCCGCCGGGACCCCGCGTAGGCGGTGCGGGCCAGCAGCAGCGCGGGCCCGGGGTCGCCGGTGCCGGCGAGGAGGTGGCTCGCCGAGCCGAGCACATGGCCGGCGAGCGGCCGGTCGTCCGCGGCCGCCGCCGCACCCAGCGCCGCGCGGTAGGCCGACAGCGCGCCGCGCGGGTCGCCGGCGTCGGCCAGGGTCCAGCCGCGGAGCTGGGCCACCTCGGCCCGTAGCCGGGCCGCCTTGCGGGTCAGCGCAACCCCGGCCGGCGGTGCGGTGGCGTCGGCGGCGGCCATCGCCAGCCCGTGCACCGCCGCCGCCAGCTCGCCGCCGCCCAGCACGTCGTCGCGCCGGCGTGCCGCGACGAGCCGGGCGGTCACCTCGGCCACGGTCGGCCGCGCGGGCCGGTCGCCGGCCGGCGACGCCGACCGCGGTGGACCGATCAACGGCGTCTCGTCGCTGGTCAGCCACGTGTGCGCGAGCCCGAGCAGGTCGAGCCCGACCCGGTCGCGGCTCTCCGGCCGGCCGGGACCGGCCCGCTCCGGCGCGACCAGCCGGTGGCGGACCCGGCTGCGCTCAGCCGCGTCGGCCAGGCCGTCGGCCGGCGCGTCGAGGACGGCGGCGAGCCACCCCAGCCAGAAGTCGGCCGGCAGCCGGTCCTCGCGTTCCCAGCGGCTGACCTCGTGCCGGGTCACGGTCGAGCTGCCCGACGCGGCGCAGAGCTGTTCGGCCAGGCGGAGCTGGCTCCAACCCCGGCGTAGCCGCAGCTGCGCCAGATAGGGGCCGAACGACGGACGCGGACCGGCCGCGTCGAACGGGTGCGGTGGCGACGCGGACATCATGGACCCTCCCCGTAGCAGCGGTGCACGCCTGTGGCCCCCGGACACCGCGAACGGCATCCCCACGCGCCGACCAACGGACCGTGGGAGCGGCCCGCGGCGCGTAGAACACATGTACCCCACGGGTGCGACGTTTTCCCGTACCCACCGCATCGCCAACGCCGTCACCAGCGTGAACCCTCGTTATCCACAGGCACTCCGTGCGGCGGTCCCGCACGACCCCCAGCCGGTACGCTCGATCCGTGGCGCTCGGACTCCCTTCGATCCTGCCGGGATCGCAACCGTCGATCGGTGACCTCATCCGCGATGCGGGCCCGACCTTCTCGTTCGAGTTCTTCCCGCCCAAGACACCCGAGGGCGAGGTGCAGCTGTGGCGCGCGATCCGCGAGCTCGAGTCCCTACAGCCGTCCTTCGTCTCGATCACCTACGGCGCGGGCGGCACCACCCGCGACACCACGGTCGCGGTGACCGAGCGCGTGGCCACCGAGACCACCCTGCTGCCGATGGCCCACCTGACCGCGGTCAACCACTCCGTCGCCGAGCTGCGCAACGTGATCGGCCGCCTGGCCGGCGCGGGCATCCGCAACATCCTCGCGGTGCGCGGCGACCCGCCCGGCAATCCCAACGGGGAGTGGGTCCGCCACCCCGAGGGCGTCGACTACGCCGAGGATCTCGTCCGGATCATCCGCGAGTCCGGTGACTTCTGCGTCGGCGTCGCCGCCTTCCCCTACAAGCACCCGCGGTCGGCCGACATAGCCAGCGACACGGAGCACTTCATCCGCAAGTGCCGCTCGGGCGCCGACTTCGCGATCACCCAGATGTTCTTCGACGGCGACGACTACCTACGACTCCGCGACCGCGTGGCCGCCGCCGGCTGCGACACCCCGATCCTGCCCGGCGTGATGCCGGTGACCAGGATGAGCACGATCGCCCGCTCCGAGCAGCTGTCCGGCGCGCCGTTCCCACCGGCGTTGGCCGAGCAGTTCGCGCGGGTGGCCGACGACCCGGACGCGGTCCGCAAGCTCGGCATCGAACAGGCCAGCGGGATGTGTCGCCGGCTGCTCGCCGAAGGCGTCCCGGGCATCCACTTCATCACCCTCAACCGCTCCACGGCGACCCGCGAGGTCTGGCAACACCTACGGGTCGACGCGGCGGTGTGACCTCGACCGCCCAACGACGGTTGAGCTGACGTGAGCACACGGCTGGGCTGGCACGACTACGCGGCACGCTGGGCGGCGCTGCACGGCGGCTTCGACCCGCGCCAGGCGGGCGCGGTGGTCCGCGGCTGGGTCCGCCTGTCCTACGAGATCGGCTCGCGCCTGGGCCGCCTGCGGGTGAGCCCGACGGCGGTCACGGTCGGCGGCCTGGCCCTGTGTGCGGCCACCCCGATCGCCGCGACCCGGGGCCCGGAGGGCCTGTTCACCGCGGGCGTCCTGGTCCTGCTGGCCGCGATCGCCGACAGCGTCGACGGCGCCGTGGCCGTCGCCACGGACCGCACGACCCGCCTGGGCTACGTCTACGACTCGGTAGCCGACCGCCTCGGCGAACTCTGCTGGCTGACCGCCTTCTGGGTGGCCGGCGCCCCGGCACCCCTGGTCTTTACGGCGGGCGCACTGTCCTGGCTGCACGAATACATCCGCGCCCGCGCCACGGCCGCGGGCATGACCGAGATCGGCACGGTAACGGTCGGCGAACGCCCGAGCCGCGTCAGCGTCACCACGGTCGCCTTCCTGATCGCCGCAGCCGCCGGCGGCTTGGACCGCGACCTCGTCCCCGGCACCCTGACCGTCTTCCTGGTCATCTGGATCCTGCTCGCGGCCTTCGGGCTGGCCCAACTCTCGCGCGCGGTCCGCCGCCTCCTGCGCTGACCGCGAACCGCTCAGGAGCGGAATCCATGATGGACTCGGGTCCGTCGTGGTCACGACCGTCGCTCCCGCCAGACACCGCTCGCTCCGCTCGCTGCCAGGTCCGCGACGCACGACCGAAGCGTCAGCGACCGAAGCCGAACCTGCGCTGACAGCGAGCCAGCGCCGCGGGTCCGTGTCAGACAACCCGGAGGTGTCTGTGTCACGGCAGGGGCTACGTCAGGCCGGCGCGGCGGAGGATGGCCTGGATGACGGCTGACTTCTGGGACGCGTACTCGGCCATGTAGGTGATGGTCGAGGTGGCGATGCGGTGTTTCTCCGCCGCGTAGCGGTCGCGGTCCTCCGGGTGGGTGCGGAGCCAGTCGCGGAGGATCAGGTGGCGGAGGTGTTCGTCGCAGTCCGGCGGGAAGATGTGGACGTTGGCCGCGGGATCGGTGCCGTGCAGGCAGCGGTGGTCGTACCAGTCCGGTTCCCGGACCTTCAGCTCGTAGCCCGCCGTTTCCAGGGCCGGTAGGTAGGCAGCCTCGTCGCCCGGGTCGGCGACGATCACGTCGACGTCGATCCGGAACTTGGCCGCCAGGCCGGGGACCGCGGTCGAGCCCACATGCTCGATCGCCAGCGCGACGTCGCCGAGCGCCGCGCGGATGCGGGCCTCGTGTCCGGCGTACGCCGCAGGCCACGACGGGTCGTATGCCACGATCTCGATCGGGCCCGGCAGCCGAGGCAGGACACCGCCGACGTTGCGTTCCCGCAACCATTCCTCCGTGACCGGCGGTGCGGGGGCGGGCAGCGGTGGCAGGCGCATCCCGTGCAGCCTAGGCGGGACCGATCTCGCCCGCCACGATGCTGGCCGACAGGGCGACCATCGGCAGGCCGCCGCCGGGATGGGTGGAGCCACCCACCAGGAACAGGCCGCGGACCGGGCCGCGGTTCGCCGGGCGGAGCAACCCGCCGGCCGTGCCGTAGATCGCGCCGCCCGGTGCGCCCGCCGCGCTCTCGAGCCAGGCCGGCGTCAGCACCTCGCGGAACAGCACGCGGTCCCGGATGTCGACTCCCCGGTCCGCCAACACCGCCAACACCCGGTCGGCGTACGCGTCGGCCAGGCCCGGCCGGTTCCAGTCGAGCGCACCCCGCCCGACGCCGTGCCGCGGCGCGTTGACCAGCACGAACCAGGCCTCGTGGCCGGCGGGCCGGACCAGCGGGTCGTCGGCCACCGTGACGAAGACCGTCGGGTCCGGCGCGGGCCGGCCGCCGAAGACCGCGTCGAACTCGGCGTCGTAGTCGGTCGGGAAGAAGACCGTGTGGTGCGCGAGCCCCGGCGTCCGGCCCGCCACGCCCAGCAGCAGCACGAAGCCCGCCAGGCTGCGGTCGGCCAAGCGGGCCAGGCGGCGCGGCGCTGGCAAGAGGTCCCGGTAGAGCGTCGAAGCGTCCACGTTGGACACCACCACGTCCGCCGGCACGGACGCGCTGCCGACGCGGACTCCGCTGACCCGGCCGCCGGCGGTCTCGATCCGGGTGGCGGGCTCGCCGGTCCGCACCGACACGCCGAGCGCGACGCACCGCTCCAGCAAGGCGTCGGCGAGCGTCGCCAGGCCGCCCGGCAGGTACCAACCGCCGAACGACAGCTCCGCGTACGGCACCGCGACCAGCGCCGCCGGTGCCCGGCGGGGGTCCGCGCCCGTGTAGGTCGCGTACCGGTCCAGCAGCATCCGCAGCCGCGGGTCGCGCAGCCGCCGCCGGCCGAGGCCGCGCAGCGTCTGCCCCGGCGCCACCGCCGCCAGGTCACCCAGCCGCCACGCCAGGCCGGCCAGGGCGGTCGGCGAGTCGACCGGGCGGCGCAGGATGTCCCGCCACGACGCGTCCCACACCCGGCCGGCCTGCCGCCACAGCTTTCGCCAGTCGTCCGCGGCCGGAGCACCGAACGCGGCGCCGATCCGGTCGGCGAACTCGGCCGGGTCCGCGCACGAGTCGAGCACCGCGCCGTCCGGGAACACGTGGCGGACCACCGGAGACAGCGGCACCATCGGCGGTGGCTCACCGCCGATCACCGCGAACAGCTCGTCGAACACCTGCGGCAGGGTCAACAGGCTGGGCCCGGTGTCGAACCGGTACGTGCCCTCGGGCCGCACCACCTCGCGCCGGCCGAGCTTGCCACCGACCACCGTGGACCGTTCGAACACCGTGACCCGGTGCCCGCCCGCGGCCAGCCGCGCCGCGCACGCCAGACCGCCCACGCCGGCGCCGATCACCACCACGTCAGCCATGCGAGCCTCCTCCGGCCGGCACCACCGGTCGGTCCCGCCAGCGGAGCACGCCGGCCCGCCGCAGCCGGTAGGAGCGCGCCACGAGCCAGCCGAACAGCACCACCGACACCGGGTGGGCCAGCGCGTCCGGCCACCACCGCCCGCCGGTCGCGGCCGCGGTTACCGCCCGGCCCAGCACTCCGAGCCCGTAGCCGACGCAGCCGGCCAGCAGGAGACCGGCGGACGACGCCAGCGCTCCGGCGACGATCAGGGCGAGCGGCGCCACGTACACCAGGAAGAGCAACGCGACCACGGCCGCCGCGCCCGACCGGGAACCGAACGACGCCCACAGCGACTTCGTGTAGCCCGCGACCAGCTCGCGCCACGATCCGTACATCCGGCACGACGCGACCCGCGACCCATCCGCGAGCGTGATCCGCCGACCCGCCCGCTTCACCGCGCGGGCCAGCGCGATGTCCTCCAGCACCGAGGACCGCACGGCCGCGTGCCCGCCGGCGGCGTCGTAAGCGGCCCGGTCCACGATCAGGAACTGCCCGCCCGCCGCCGCCAGCGACGGTCGCCGCGACCGTTCCATCGCCCGCAGCGGCAGGAACGTCAGCCACGACCATTGCAACAGCGGCTGCACGAGCCGCTCACCCCACGATTCCGCGACGATCCGGGGGTACGCGCTGAGCAGGCCAAATCCGCGCAGCAACCGGCAGGCACCGGCGACCGCCGTCGGCTCCAGGACCACGTCCGCGTCGACGAACACCAGGACGCCGGTGCCGGTGGCGGCGTCGGCCAGTTGCTGGCAGGCGTGCGGCTTGCCGAGCCAGCCCGGCGGCAGCGGCGCACCGGTGAGCAGCCGCACCCGCGGGTCGGTGCCGACCACCGCGCGCACCACGTCGGCGGTGCCGTCCGTCGAGCCGTCGTCGAGGACCAGGATGGACATTTCGGGTACGCCGCGCTGGGCCAGCAGCGATCGCAGGCAGGGCTCGACGCGCGCGGCCTCGTCGCGCACGGGCAGCAGCACGGCGACCGGGTCCGGGTAGCTGTCCGCGGCGGGGCGGCGCAGCAGGCGGGCGTTGATCACCGCGTGCAGGGTCAGCACCCCGGCCACCGCCGCCGGCAGCCAGCAGAGCGCGTTCACGCCCGTACCCCGTCGTCGATCCTGACCAGGCTGGCCGCCAGCGGCACCGCGACGAGCCCCATCGCCAGCGCGCCCCACCCCGCCGACGCGGGCAGGTCGAGGAACGCGGCGTGCGCCAGGATGCTGGAGCACCAGGTCCACAGGTAGAGCGCGTACATCGGCGCGTCCCGCCCCGGCGCGGTGCCGGCGACCGTGCTGAGCGCGGCCATCATCAGCACCGCCACGACCAGCCAGCCCAGGTAGTTGCCGAGTGGCACGTCCGGGATCCCGGGCAGGCTCGGCGACGGGTTCGACCAGGTCCAGTAGCCCTCGGCGACCATCTGCGGGTCGAGGAAGACGTCCCAGGCGGCGAGCCCGACACCGGCGACGAGGACGCGCGCCGCGTGGTTGTGGGTCAGCCGCACGGCGGCGAGCCAGGCCGGCCAGGCCATCCAGGTCCAGGCCAGCGGGATCACCCACGGGACGCCGGCGATCTTCGGACCGAGCTGGCCGGAGTACGTGTAGTCGCCGAACGGGAAGCCCGTGCCGACGCCGACCGCCTCGACCAGCAGGCCGCCGCCGGTGGTGACGAGCACGAGGGCGCCGGCCACGCGCGGGCCGCGGGTGAGCGCGGCGTGCCCGACGGACAGCGCGAACCCGAGGACGACCGTGGTGACGGTGACCGCCGCCCGCGCGCCGCCGCTGGTCAGCGGATAGCAGATCTGGGCGAGGATCAGCAGACCCAGCCCGAGCCATGGGAGCCTTGGTGTCATTCCCCGGACGGCGGCCGCAGCGGCAGGTCCCGGCCGAGCACCGCGAACGCCCGCTCGTCGCCCGGGAAGCGGAACTCGCGTAGGACGTCGACGAACTCGAAGCTCCGGTAGAGCCGCCAGGCCCGGGACTTGCGCTCGTCGGCCTCGGGCGTGGACAGCAGCGTGGTCGAGCCCGGTGCCATCGCGAGCAGCGTGCGCAACTGGCGCGCGCCGACGCCGTGACCCTGCGCGGCCGGGCGGACGTGCAGCTCGACGACCTCGAAGCAGTCCTTCAGCCAGCGGTTGCGCTGCTCCTCGGTGAGCGCCGAGCGGACCTGGTCGTGCCACCACTGCCCGGAGCCGGAGACGTAGCCGTAGCCGAAACCCGCCAGCTGGCCGTCGGTGGTCAGGGTCGCGACCGCGCGGAACCCGGCCCGGCGCACGTGCGTGGCGATGATCCCGCGCCGGGCCTCCATGAGCTCCGGCCGATAGCCCATCGCCTCACCGTAGACGGCCACCACGTCGTCGAGCCGACGTGCCAGGTCGTCCGGCTTCCACGGCACCAGCCTCATGCCGGATCGCTCCTTGTCATCTGTGCCCAGCCGAGCACCCCGAGGTCACCCATGATGCCGGACACCGCGAACCGGGCGAACAGCTCCTCCGCGTACCAGCCGACCTGCGCCGTGCGCGCGATGGCGGCACGATGCTCCGGCTGACGGTACGCGAATCGCACCAGATCTGCCGTGCTTCGCCACACGGTCACCGTGCCCTGCCAGCCGATCGGCGCCTCGCCGATGCCGAACCGGGCGAGCAGGCCCGGCGCGTCGGGCAGGGCGGCGGCCACCGTCGGGATGGCGCGCCAGAACGTCGCCGCCCGCGTTGGCCTGATCCGGGCCCGGGTCAGGGCCAGCACCATGCCCTGCGTGCGGGCGTCGGCGTCGGTCGCGAACGGTTGGCGGCCGCTCCAGGTGCCGCGGCTGGTGATCGGAGCGAGGTCGATCTGGGCGTGTGCCTCGCTGAGCCGGGTCCACGCGGTGATCGGCTCGGGCGTGGCTGTCGGATCGTGGACAAGGAGGGCCGCCCAGCGCGTCGCGTCGACGTCGCCCGGGCCGAAGCCGGTGCCGGTGCCCGTGCCGAGCAGCTTGGCGAAGCGGACGCCGGGGTGGCGGCGCAGCCGGCCGCGGTCGGTCGCCATGTGGACGAGCACACGGGGGAGGGCTTTCCTGGGCATCCGCCAGACGTGCAGCGTGACCGCGTCCATGGCGGTGCTCAGGCGACGTCGGTGACCGTGCCGCCGGTTAGTCGCTCCAGCTCGGCCGGGGTGATCGGGAAGACCGCGTGGGCGATGCCGCCCGCGGCCCAGACCTCGTCGAACGCGAACAGGGCGGTGTCGACGAGCGTGCGCATGCCCGGCCGGCCGGGGTGGACCGGCGCGACGCCGCCGATCACCTGGCCGCTGTGCTCGCGGACGAAGTCGGGAGTGGCCCGGCGTAGCTCGTCGATGCCGTGCTCCTTGGCGACCCGGGCGGTGTCGACCCGGTGCGCGCCGCTGGTCAGCACCAGCAGCGGGGCGTCGTCGGCGGCGAAGACCAGCGAGTTGGCGATCTGGCCGACCTCGACGCCGAGCTGTGCGGCGGCCGCTGCCGCGGTGGGCGCGGCCTCGGTCAGGATCCGGACCTGGCTGGGCCGGCCGGCGGCGTCGCGGGCCCCGGCGGCGTCCAGCGCGGCCTGGACGGCGGCGACGTTGGGATGCTCCTGCATGCGGGACACCATCTCACGCTGGTCTGACGGTTTGCTGTTCGCGCTGGTCAGCGGTTCGTTCGGCGGGTACGGGCGGCGGCCGTGCCGGGCGGGCCGCCGTCGCGCTCGTAGTGCCAGCGCGCCGGCACGTGGGTGTCGGTCGGCGCGTCGGACAGGCCGATCTGCAGCGCGTAGGCGAACAGGTCGTCCGCGGTGTGCTCGATCGTCTCCCAGCAGGTCCAGGTGAGTGCGCCGGCCGGCACGTCCCAGGCGTCGTCGGGCACGTCGCGCAGCGTCGCCCGGAGCAGGGCCACGGCGGTGGTCACGTCGGCAGGGGTAACCGTCACCGGCGGACCCTACCAATTACGTGAGCAGGGCGGCGACCACGAGCATCGCGGGCACGGCGGCCAGGGTCGACAGCACGATCGCGTCCCGGGCCAGCCCGGTGCCGCGGTCGTAGCGGGTCGCGTACACGAAGAGGTTCTGCGCGCTCGGCAGCGCCGCCAGCACGACCGCGGCCAGCAGCGCGTGGCCGTCGAGGTGGAAGAGGAAACGCCCGATCGCCCACGCGACCGTCGGCTGCACCACGACCTTGAGCACGACGGCGAGGTAGCGCTGGCCGGCGTCCGGGCCCGGTGCGAACGGGCGGCTGCCCCGCAACGCCAGGCCGAGGGCGATCAGTGCGAGCGGCACGGCGGCACCGCCGACCAGGTCGAAGGGGCGCAGCACCTCGGGCGGCAGGCGCCAGCCGGCGGCGGCCACGACCAGGCCGCAGAGGCAGGCGAGGCTGATCGGGTTGCGCAGCGGGGCCGAGAGCAGCCGCAGCGGGGCGGGGCGGTGGCCGGCCGCGGTGACGTCCAGCACCGCGAGGCCCGTCGGGGTCGCGATCAGGAGCTGGAACAGCAGCACGGGTACGACCAGGGAGGCGTCGCCGAGCACGTACGCGGCGATCGGTAGGCCGAGGTTGCCGGCGTTGACGTAGGACGCGCAGAGGGCGCCGATCGTCACCTCGGCCGCGGGCCGCCTGGTCGCGGTCATCGCGACGTAGAGGCCGGCCGCCACGAGCGTGCTGAGCACGAACACGGCAAGCGCCGGCGTGAACACCTTGTCGAGGCTCGAGGTGGCCAGCGTCGAGAACAGCAGCGCGGGCGCGGCCAGGTAGAACACGATGCGGGCGAGCAGGGCCGTGGCCTCCGGGCCGAGGATCCGCAACCGGCCCGCCAGGTAGCCGGCCAGCGTGACCAGCCAGATCCCGGCGAACCCGGTGAGCACCGCCCGCATGCCGGACATCCTGCCGGTGCCGGGGCATCATGGGCGGGTGCGTGTGCGGCCGATCACTCCGGAACTGTTCGTCGAGGATCTCGCGGAGCGGATCGCGCGGTCGCCCGGCTGGTTCCGCGTCGCGCTCGACGGTCCGCCGCCGCCTGGTTCGGGTCCGCTGGATCGACCGTCAGCTGACGGCAGCCCGCTCGCCGGGCCCGACCCGCTCGCCGCCGCGCTGGTCGACGCCCTGCGACTGCGCGGGCGGCCGGCGCACGCCGTGCCCGCGAACGGCTTCCTGAAGGCGGCGTCGCTCCGCTTCGAACAGGGCCGGACCAACCCGGACGCGTTCTACACGGACTGGCTCGACGAGGCCGGGCTGCGCCGGGAGGTGCTCGACCCGGCCGGGCCCGGCGGCGCCGGTCGGATCCTGCCGTCGCTGTGGGACCCGGCCACGGACCGGGCCAGCCGGGCGCCCTACGAGTCGCTGGAACCGGCCGCGGTGGTGCTGGTCACGGGCGGCTTCCTGCTCGGCGGCGGGCTGGGCTTCGACCTGACCGTCCACCTGGCGGTGTCGCCGGCGGCGCTGGCCCGGCGGACGCCGGCGGACTGGGCGTGGACGCTGCCGGCCTGGCGGCGCTACGCCGCCGAGGTCGATCCCGCGGGCTGGGCCGACGTGGTCGTGCGCACCGACGACCCGCGCCATCCGGCCCTGGTCGAGCGCGAATGAGCGGCTCGTCGGGCGTGAATGAGCGGCTCGTCGGGCGTGAATGAGACCTGAGTGAGCGGAGTGACTGGTTTGGCCTGCGCGGAGGATGGGTAAACGCCCGCTCCTCCACCGACATCCGGAAGGCGGCCGCCATGATCGTTGACGACCCGACCCGCACCGAGCAGATCCAGCGCACGCTGCAGGCCCGCTACGACGAGCTGACCGCGGAGTACGAGGCCGAGCGCGACCGCGGCCACCGCCTGCGGCTGATCGAGGTGGGCGACTCGGCCGGCGACGACCAGGCCGACAGCGGCTCCAAGGCGGCCGAGCGCGACGCGGCCCGGTCGGTGCTCGGCGTGATCCTCGACCGCCGCCTCCAGTACGAGCACGCGCTGGCGCGCCTCGCGGCCGGCGGATACGGCGCGTGTGAGACGTGCGGTTCCGAGATCCCGATCGAGCGGCTGGAAATCTTCCCCGCCGCCACCTCGTGCGTGGCGTGCAAGCAGGCGAAGGAGCGCCGGGCGGCCTAGGGTCGTCTTTGTGGGCGACATCAAGGTCGGCACCGCTTCCTGGACCGACAAGACGCTGCTCGAGTCGGGGTGGTATCCGCCGGGCGAGGACACGCCGGAGAAACGGCTGGCCTACTACGCCAGCCGGTTCCCGCTGGTCGAGGTGGACGCGACCTACTACGCGCCGCCCGCCGAGCAGACCGCCACGCTGTGGGCCGCCCGCACGCCGCCGGGCTTCACGTTCAACATCAAGGCGTACAGCCTGCTCACCGGGCATCCGACCAAGGTCAGCTCGATCTTCAAGGACCTGCGGCCCGAGACCGACAAGACCAACGTCTACCCCAAGGACCTGCCACCGCAGGTGTACGAGCAGATCTGGGAACGGTTCCTGACGGCGCTCGACCCGCTCGTCTCGGCGGGCAAGATGGGTGCGCTGCTCTTCCAGTTCCCGCCGTGGTTCGGCATCCGCCGGTCCAACAAGAGCTTCCTGCTCGAGGTCCGCGACCGGGTCAAGCCCCTGCGGCCGGTGTTCGAGTTCCGCAACGCGTCGTGGTTCGAGGGCGACAACCGGGTGGAGACGCTGGAGTTCCTGCGCCAGCACCACCTGCCGTACGTCGCGGTCGACATGCCGCAGGGCCACCGCTCGTCGATCCCGCCGATCCTGGAGGCGACGGCGGAGCTGGCGGTGATGCGCTTCCACGGGCACAGTCTCAAGTGGACGAGCAAGAACATCTACGAGAAGTTCGGCTACGAGTACTCGGACCGCGAGCTCAAGCAGTGGGCGCCGAAGCTGCGCAAGCTGGCCTCGTCGGCGGACGAGACGCACGTGCTGATGAACAACTGCTACTCGGACTACGCCCAGCGCAACGCCCAGGGCCTGCTGGACTTCCTCGGCGGCGACGGCGACGACTAGTGGCCACGCTGTTCCTGGTCGTCGGCCTCCCGGCGGCCGGCAAGACCACGCTCGCCCGCTCGTTGGCGGAGCGGCACCGGGCGCTGCGGCTCACTCCGGACGAGTGGATGATCCCGCTGTTCGGTGAGTCCGATGCCGGCGGCAAGCGTGACGTGCTCGAGGGGCGGCTCATCTCGGTGGCGCTCGACGCGTTGCGGCTGGGTACCAGCGTCGTGCTGGACTTCGGGTTCTGGTCGCGCGACGAGCGGACGGCCCTGCGGTGGCTGGCCGCGGCGGCCGGCGCGACGTGCCGGGTGGTCTATCTTCCGGTCGACCGCGCCACGCAGCTCGCGCGGATCCGGCATCGGCAGGCGGTGACCCCGGAGCAGACCTTCCCGATCACGGACGCCGAGGCCGACGCGTGGCGGGAGATGTTCGAGGCGCCGGACGCGGCCGAGTTGGCCGGCGGCGAGCCGCCCGGGTCGCCCGACTGGGCGGCCTGGGCAGCCGCGCGCTGGCCCTCGCTCAGCGCTCGCTAGACGTCACCACCTGGCGCGGGGGCCGGCGTCCCAGCCCGTGGTGTCCTTGCCGTCCAGGCGGTCCCGCTGCGTGCCGAAGCCCACCGACGAGCCCACCAGCTCCGTGTCGCCCCCGCGCGGGTCCAGCGGGATGAGCGGCTCGTCCTCCGCCGCCTCGGGCGTGGCCGGCTCCGGCCAGCGGCGCCAGCGCTTGGCGCTCGCCACCGCCACGACCAGCAGGGCGCCCAGGATCGCGGCGCTTCCGGTGCGTACCGGCGTCGCCAGGTTTCCGTCGCGGCCCGCGATGGTCAGCGTGTGGTCGAACAGGTCGATCACGCGTCCCGGCGCGAACACCGCCGCGGCGGCGCTGCCCAGGTAGCCGAGGCCGACGAGGGTCGCGCCGAGCGGCGAGAAGCGCAGCGTGCCGATGACGCCGAGTAACAGGCCGGCCGCGGCGAGGAACACGAAGGCGCCGAGCGGGTCGCCACCGGACAGGGAGTCGGAATCGAACACGGCCACGGAGCGGTCCTGCCCGAAGGCGATGAGGACCCAGGTCGCGGGACCGAGGACCACTGCGGCGATGACGGTCGCAAGATGACGCATGAAAGCACCTCCACACCGTCCAGCGCCCTCGCCGGTGGAGGTGTCACATCGCGCGCTACGCGGCTTCGTCGGCGACGAGGGTGATGGCGGCCTGGTCCGACAGGCGGTAGCCGACCCCGTACACCGTGCGCACGACCGGGGTGTCGAGCTTGCTCCGCAACCGTCTGATGTGGACGTCGACCGTGCGCGGGCCAGCGATCTCGTAGCCCCAGACGGTGCGCAGCAGGTGCTCCCGGCTGAACACCCGGCGCGGGTGCTCGGCGAGGAACAGCAGCAGGTCGAACTCCAGGCGGGTCAGCGGCACCTCGCGGCCGGCCCGGAGCACCTGGCGGGCGGCGACGTCGATCCAGATCTCGTCGGTGACGGACGGTGACGGGAACGCGAGCAGGGTGGTGTGCGCGGTCACGGTTCCTCCCGGGGGTGTGCGAGGACGAGGTTGGGGGTCGGCCGGGGCGGCGGCAGGACCGGCAGCCCGGCCGCGCGCCAGTCGACGAAGCCGCCGGCCAGGTCGGTGGCCCGATGCAGGCCGAGATCCTGAAGTGAGGCCGCGGCCAGCGAGGACGAGTAGCCCTGCTGGCAGAAGAGGATGTAGTGCGTGTCGTAGGAGTCCGCGATCGGCAGCCGCGCGTCACAGCGCGGGTCGAGGCGCCACTCGAGCACGTTGCGGTCGATGACCAGCGCGCCCGGGATCGTGCCGGTCGCCTCCCGCTGGCCGACGGGCCGGGTGTCGACCAGCACCGCGCCGGACCGGGCCGCGAGGTGCGCGGCCTCCGGGTCGAGCCGGACCAGGCGCTCCCGCGCCTCCGCCAGGATCTCGTCTATCGAACGGCTCACCAGGCCACCCCCGCGCGCGCGACTTCGGCGATCCGGAGGACGCCGTCGGTCAGGTCATATCGGGTCATGCTAGTCAATTCGGGTGCATAGCAGTGCACGCTGATCGCCGGGTCGGGCCCGAGATTGCTGACCCGGTGGACGTAGCGGGGACCGAACCGCCGCCCGGCGCCCGGCGGCAACGGGCGGGCGCGCAGCGCGCCGGCGCGGGTGACGGTCTCCTCGGTCAGGGTGCCGGAGACGACGGTGAAACCGCCGCTGGCACCGCCGTGGTCGTGCAGGTCGGTGTGCTGGCCCGGCAGCCAGGTGAGCAGCCAGACCTCGTGCTCCGGCGTGGCGGCGATCCGGTGGTACCACCGCTCGACCGGGTCGAAGCGGGGCGCGACCGGCCAGCCGGCCGGGTCGCCGGCGTACCGCCGGGCGAC
>NZ_JBFAIU010000116.1:0-21253 GCF_040654855.1 Asanoa sp. NPDC050611 | reverse complement strand
GCAAGCTGCGGAATTCCGCCGGTTGACCACCGGCCGCCGCGACCCATATGGTGCCCGCCCTAACGCCAGTCCCAGGCGATCCCGAGCACGCCGGAGTCCACCCCGGACGCGATCAGGTGCACCGCGCGGTGGCTGTTCATGGGGAGGTCACCGATCGCGTGCCGCCGGTCGGCGAGGTCGAACTGAGCGAACGCGCGCGTGTTCGCGGGCAGCGCGCCCGGGTGGAACTGCGCCTCCAGCAGGCACTGCTCGGCCGGGTAACGGAAACCGAACGCGAACTCCGCGCAGACACCGGCGCCCGGGTCGACCAGCTCGCTCTCGAACACCCAGGTCTCGCCGGCCCGCAGCGCCTGCTCGAACACGAGCTCGTAGACGATCGCCGGCGCGTCCGGGTGCGCGAACCGGCGCCCGACCCGGCAGTTGCGCAGCGCCCGGGTGCGCACCAGGCCGGGGTCGCACCCCTGGTCGCCGTAGAAGCGGGCCACGTAGCGGTCCACGCCGTCGCGGCGGGCCCGGATCGCGGTGCGTAACCACATCCGCGCGAGCCGCCCGTCGTCGCCGACCTCGATCCGTTGCTGGACGCTGACCAGCTCGAGCTCGCGGGGGTCCGAGTCGCCCAGGCCGTCGAGCAGCTCGGCGACGGGCCCGACGTCGGCCAACCGGCCGTGGCTGTCCCGCAACAACCGGCACAGCGTGCCGGGCGCCAACCCGAGGACGTCCTCGAGGTGACCGACCGTGCGCTCGTCGACCGGCCGGCACCGCCCGGTCTGCCAGTCACTGAGGCTGGACACCCCGATCACGACGCCGCGGCGGGCCAGATGCACCCGAACCCGCTCGAGCGTCAGCCCGCGCTCCCGGATCGCCTTCCGCAACGCCAGGTGGAAGGGCCCGGTGCAGAGCACACTGTCGAGATCGGCCATGCTCACCTGACCTGCGGCCGAATCGCATCGATTTCCGTCATTGTAGCGGTGGTGGCCAACGACCGCCGCAACAGCGGTCCACTGCTCGCACGGCTTTCTCTGGGACCTCGAGGCCGGCAGCAAACGACCCAGTCCGTCCGTTGCGGCGCTCCTCGACGCGGCCCTGGAAGCCAACGGTCAGCTGTCCGCGTTGGTACAGGAGATGTCAGCCGACAGCGGCGGACAGACTCAGCGCGTCGATCAGCATGGCGCGTCGGTTCCGGCATTGCAGTTCGCACCGGACTGGCTCGATGGCGCGGAAACCGCGACGGGACTTTGGCGGGAGGACGTGGAGCGCCGGCACATGCTGCGTGACGCGGGCTTCAGCGCCGCGGCATTCATGGCGCCGACGATGCGATGGCTGACCTGCCCGTTCGATGATCAGCCGGCGGCCGAGGGCGATCGTCCCGTCGGTGAGCCGGACGTCGAGATGATCCGCCGGATCACCGGCGCGTATCGAGCACTCGACAACCAGTACGGCGGAGGCCACGTACGCGAGAGCGTGGTGCGGTTCCTCGATCAGGAAGTCGCCGCCATCCTCCGCGGCCGCTACGACGCACGGACGGGCAGGGCGCTGCTGTCCGCGGTGGCCGAAGCGACGCAGTTGGCAGCGTGGGCGACCTACGACGTCGGCATGCACGCAATGGCGCAGGCATATCTCGTCCAGGCACTGCGGTTCGCGGCCACCGCCGGCGATCGGGCGCTCGGCGCGGAGATCCTCGCGGCCATGAGTCACCAGGCAACGCACATGCGCGCCGCGAGCGAGGCGGTGGACCTGGCGCGCGCCGCCGGCCGCGCCGCAGCGGACGCGGGCGTCGCCGCGATTCAAGCGGAGTCGGCCGTTCTCGAGGCGCACGGCCATGCCACAGCTGGGAACGAACGCGCCTGCGCGGCGGCCCTCGACCGCGCCGAACGCACCCTCGATCGCGCGGACCGCACCAGCGACCCGCAGTGGATCGGTTACTTCGACGAGAGTTACCTGGCGGCGAAGTTCGGTCACTGCTTCGTCGCCCTGGGGCGCGGTGACCTGGCTGAACGATTCGCCGCCCGATCGCTCGAGATGGACGGACGGCGCTATGCGCGGGGACGGCAGTTCAACCTGGCGCTGCTCGCGGTCGCGCATGCGCAGACAGGAGAGGTGGAGCGGGCCAGTGCGGTCGGCGTAGAGGCGGTTGAGGCGGCTGACGGGATGCGCTCGGCTCGTGCGCACGACTACCTGAAGGACCTCGCCAACCGACTGGCTCCACATGCCGGCCTGCCTGCGGTGGAGGCGTTCAAAAGCCGTCTGCGTCCGGTGCTGCGACCAGCCTAGAGACGCCCGCCGGCTCTTCTGAGCAGTAACGACAGCAACCCCGCCACGGTTCCCGCACCGACGATCTCCCCGTCGTCGATTCGCTGCTGGATCTCAGCAAGCGGTAACCACCCAATACGTTCGGTCTCGTTGACGTCTGGCGCAGCGCCGGTGTTGTCGGCGCCGCGAGCGAGATACACGGTGTTGTCCTGGTCGATCGTCCCCACCATCGGCTGGTACCTCACCAGCACTTCCAGGTTCCGGGGTCGCCAGCCGGTTTCCTCCTCCACCTCACGGGACGCGCACACCCGTGGGTCCTCATCCGGGTCGAGATAACCGCCGGGGAGCTCCCAGACCCAACGATTCAGGATGAACCGATGTCGCCAGACCAGCAGCACGCGATCGGCGTCATCGAGTACGACGACCATCGCCGCGGCCGGTACGCGCAGGACGTACTGCTCGAAGCGCACGCCGTCGGGCAGTTCGACATCCGCGACGCTCAGCACAGCGCGCCGGGAGTCGTCGACGACCCGCTCCCCGTGGATGGTCCACTCGCTGGCTCGGCGCGCCTTCGATCCCATGGCGAGAACCCTAAGCCACGTTCGATGGATTTCCGCCGGCCGTTGTCAGCCGACAACGGGCGACAATGGCCGCCTTCCCCGATCCGCGGCGCGCCAGAAAGATATCAAGCAAACGAATGGGTTGGTTCGTGCGACGAGCGCCGAGCTGATTCGTCGATTCCGATTGCGGCGGGGCGTGTTCCGACTCTGGGAGGTGTCCCGCCGCAACGCAAGGAGGCGCACCGTGAAGCAGCTCATCGTTCATCCTGATTGGTGTCGTCGGCTTGATTGTGCGAACGAGGGAGTGCACGTTTCGGGACCCTTGAAAGCAAGCTTGCCGAACGACCTGGTCGGCATCGAGGCGACGCTCCACCAACTCGACGACTGCGGGATGAGGCTCATCCAACTGGCATTCACCGATGACGGTGAGACGACCGCCGTCTTCTTGTCGAACGAACAGTTGCTGGCGCTCGCCCGCACGCTCCATGACCTCGACGTTGCCTAGCGTCCGACCCCGGCGAGCCGGTTGTTTACCTGCCGAGATCGCGGGTAGCCCGCCTCGGTTGAGCAGTAGCCAAAGGAAAGGGCTCACGTGATGGAAGCTCGCAAACCCGCCGAGGCGGTCAAGAATGTCGTGGAGGCCGCGGCGGCGAAGGTGGCGGAGGTGTTCACCGACAAGGTGCCGGGGGCGCCCAGCAGTGTCCCGCCGCCGGTCGACGAGCCCACCGAGCCGCATGATCCGTTGCCGCCCAAGAGCGAGCACGGCACGCCGGAGAACCGGACGCCGACGGGTGCCGAGAACGGTTCCCCGCCGACCGTCAACGCCCAGCAGGGCGCGTTCCTCACGACGGCGCAGGGTGCCCGGCTGCGCGACACCGACCACTCCCTGAAGGCCGGGACACGCGGCCCGACCCTGCTGCAGGACCACCATCTCCGCGAGAAGATCACCCATTTCGACCATGAGCGGATCCCGGAGCGGGTCGTGCACGCGCGCGGCGCGGGCGCGCACGGCGTGTTCACCGGGTACGGCAGCGCGTCGGACGTGACCCGGGCCCGGTTCCTCGAGTCGGGACGCGAGACGCCCGTGTTCGTGCGGTTCTCCACCGTGCTCGGCTCGCGCGGCTCGGCCGACACCGTCCGCGACACCCGCGGGTTCGCGACCAAGTTCTACACCGACGAGGGCACGTTCGACCTGGTCGGCAACAACATCCCGGTGTTCTTCATCCAGGACGCCATCAAGTTCCCCGACATCATCCACGCCGGCAAGCCGCACCCGGACCGGGAGATCCCGCAGGCGCAGAGCGCGCACGACACGTTCTGGGACTTCGTCTCCCTGCACACCGAGGCACAGCACCACACGATGTGGAACATGTCCGACCGCGGCATTCCCCGCTCGTACCGGACGATGGAAGGGTTCGGCGTACACACCTTCCGGCTGGTCAACGAGGCCGGCGAGACCACGCTGGTCAAGTTCCACTGGAAGCCGAAGCTCGGCGTGCACTCGCTGACCTGGGAAGAGGCCCAACTGGCCGGCGGCGTCGACCCCGACTTCCACCGCCGCGACCTCTACGACGCGATCGAGGCCGGTGCCTTCCCCGAGTGGGAGCTGGGGCTGCAGCTGTTCCCGGACACGCCGGAGGAGACGTTCGCCGGGATCGACCTGCTCGACCCGACCAAGATCGTCCCCGAGGAGCTGGCGCCGGTGCAGGCCGTCGGCAAGCTCGTGCTCAACCGGGTGCCGAGCAACTTCTTCGCCGAGACCGAGCAGGTCGCGTTCCACCTGGGCCACCTGCCGCCCGGCATCGACGTGACCAACGACCCGCTGCTGCAGGGCCGGCTCTTCTCGTACCTGGACACGCAGCTCACCCGGCTGGCCGGGCCGAACTTCCACCAGATCCCGATCAACCGGCCGCACGCCCCGGTCAACGACATGCTCCGCGACGGCTTCCACCAGCACGCGGTGCACGCGGGGGTGGCGCCGTACCGGCCGAACTCGCTCGACGGCGGCAACCCGTTCCCGGCCGGCGACGCGGACAACGCGTTCCTGGACGTTCCGGTCACTGTCACCGAGGCGCCCAAGGTGCGCGCCAACCCGGCGTCCTTCGACGACCACTACAGCCAGGTGCGGCTGTTCTGGCAGAGCATGTCGCCGGTCGAGAAGGAGCACATCATCCGGGCGTACGCGTTCGAGCTCGGCAAGTGCTACGAGCAGGCGATCAAGGAGCGCCAGCTGCGCTGCCTGGCCAACATCGACCCGGTGCTGTGCGCGGAGGTCGCCACCAGCCTGGGCCTGCCGGCGCCGGACCCGACGGAGCCGCTGGCGACGGTGGAGCCGAGCCCGGCGCTCTCGCAGGTCGGCAAGCAGTGGCCGCCGGACGGACGGATCATCGGCATTGTGGTCGGCGTCGACGCGGATCTCGGCGCGGTCACGGCCGTCCGTCGCGACATCTTCGCGGCGGGCATGGTGCCGCTGCTGATCGCACCGCACGGCGGCATGGTCGGCGACCTGCCGGTGCAGCGGACGTTCGCGACCGCGCGGTCGGTCGAGTTCGACGCCCTGCTGCTGGCCGCCGCGCCCGCACCGGCGCCGGACGCCGTGCCGGCCCGCGACGACAAGGCGGGGGCCGCGACCCCGTCCGCCCTGGACCCGCGGGTCCGGCTGCTGGTCGAGGAGTGCTGGCGGCACGCCAAGGCGATCGGTGCCTGGGGCCCCGGCCGCGAGGTGCTGGACGTGGCCGGGGTCACCGGCACGGCCGGCGTGGTCACCGCCGACTCCGGTGCCGAGGCGCTGACCGCTGACCACCACCGAGTCGCTGATCGGGCGCAGGCAGCGGCCGCACTCGCCGGTGATCGGGACGTCGACCGTCCCGGAGACGAGCACGCCCTCGGACACCGACTCGAGTCGCAGATCGAGACGCAGGTCGGCGCCTTCCGGCACACCGATCAACTCCAGGCCGAGGTCGGACGGTGCCTGGACGACGCGGTCGACCGTGCGCATGGCACCGGGACGGCGCGGCAGCTCTCTGGTGTCGAGAACTAGCGGCGACCGCGGGTCGAGGAAGGTTTGCGTGTTTTTTGGCATAGTCAGACTCCGGCCTGTCGAGGCCGACATGCCACGTTACCCGAGGTCCCCCGGGTCCGGCGAACCGGGCCGGTCAGAACGGCAGGGGACGCTCGGTCTCCTCCCCGACGAACGAGCCGATCTCGCGCAGCGCGTGCATCTTGTCGCGTCCGCGCTCGATCGAGGCCAGCGCCCGGGTCAGGAACTGCTCGAAGTTGGCCAGCGCCGTGTCGACGTAGTCGTCGACCTCTTCCCGCAGGCGCTGGGCCTCGGCCCGGGCCTCGGCGACGATCCGGGCGCCCTCGTGCTCGGCGCTGACCGTGATCTCGTTGACCGAGACCAGCCGGGCGTGCTCGGCCTCACCCTCGCTGATGATCCGGTCGGCCTCACGCTTGCCGGCGTCCATGATCTTGTCGCGCTCGTCCAGCAGTGCCGCTGCCCGCCGCAGCTCGCCCGGTAGGTCGGCGCGGAGCTCGTCGAGCTTGGCGATCATGGGACCGCGATCGATCATGGCGCTGTGCCGCGACATCGGGACCGCGCGGGCAGTTTCCACCATCGCGATGATCTCGTCGATCTGCTCGAACGGATCCACCGCACACTCCTGTCACTGTCATCGTCGGCCGGAGGGCCGATCGGCTGGTCCGGTTGGCCGGCGGCCGGTCGGCTGCTCCGTCCATGATGCGGCCAGGAGGCGACACCCGGCCCATTACGGGTCGGCGCGTCGCCCGCCCGTCGGCGCGGGCCACGCACCAGGTATAGAACCACGACGATAGGTCGCCGAGGAAGGTCAGTGCCCGGCGCCCGCGCCCAACCGCTCGCGGAGCGCCGCGAAAACGTGGTCGGGAACGTGGGCCGACACGTCGCCGCCCCATTTCGCGACCTCTTTGACCAGGCTCGACGACAGGTACGAATAAAGCGGGTTGGTCGGCATGAACAATGTCTCCAGGCCGGCGAGCCCGATGTTCATCTGCGCCATCTTGAGCTCGTAATCGAAGTCGCTCACCGCGCGCAGGCCCTTGACGACAACGGCCGCCTCCACGCTCCGGCAGAAGTCGACCAACAGACCCTGGAACGACAGGATCCGGACGTTGCCGTAGCCGGCGGTCGCCTCGCCGAGCATGGCGATCCGCTCGTCGACGCTGAACAGCCCGGCCTTCGACTGGTTGACCAGCACGCCGACGATCACCTCGTCGAACAGCCGGCTCGTCCGGCCGATGACGTCAAGGTGACCGTTGGTGACCGGGTCGAACGAGCCAGGACACACCGCACGCCTCATGATCGGCGACCGTACCAAAGCGTCGTCTCACCGTAACGGCGGCTGCGCACCGGGGTGACGCCGTCCACCTGCGGCGGCGGGCCGCTGCGGGACGACCGCTCGACGATCAGCACGGCGTCCGGGGCCAGCCAGCCACCGCCGACCAGTGCGGCCATCGTCGCGGCGATCTCCTCGTCGGTCACGGCGTACGGCGGGTCGGCGAACACGACGTCGTAGGGGTCGCCCTCGGGACCCCGCTCGAGGACCGCGGCGACCCGGTCGGTGACGAGCCGGGCGGCGGGCACGGCGTCGAGCGCGGCCAGGTTGGCCCGGATCGTGCGGGCGGCCCGGGGGTCGGACTCGACGAGCAGCACGTGGGCCGCGCCCCGGGACAGCGCCTCCAGGCCGACCGCGCCCGAGCCGGCGAAGAGGTCCGCGAACCGGGCACCGTCGAGGTCCACCATCGACTCGATGCTGCTGAACAGCGCCTCGCGTACCCGGTCGGAAGTGGGTCTGGTGCCCGCCCCGGCCGGCGCGGCCAGCCGGCGACCGCCGAGCGTCCCCGCGACGATGCGGGTCATGACTGCCTGCCCATAACGGTGCACGCTACCCGTTCGAGTGAGCCGTCACGACAAATGGGGACGGTCGCGTGACGAGCCGTATACGAATCGTCTCGAATCGATACCACCATCCTTAGGTCCGGCTGATGCCGGCCTGTCCGGTTCAGGAATCGCTAAGGTCTCCGGCTGTGCCGGCAACCGCTCCGCCGGACCTAAGTCGACAGTCAGCACGACTGTTTCGACCGTGCCCTGAAACGCCCCTTCCTGTCAGGAGTACGCGTGTTCCGAATCCCGTCCGTCATGCGGCGACCGCTCGCCGTCGCCGGGGCCGCCTTCGTCGGCCTCGCCGCGGTGGTCGTCATCGGCTCCCCCGCGAGCGCCCACCACCCCGAGGTCTCCGGCACCGCCAGCTGTGTCGAAGGCAGGTGGCAGGTCGAGTGGACGGTCCGCAACAGCGAGCAGGACCTCGCCGCGGACATCACCGGCGCCACCTTCAGCCCGGCCTTCACGAGCGACACCATCAAGGTCGCGCCCGGGCAACTGCCCGCCTACCAGGGCGAGGCCGACGTGCTCAGGACGACCCAGGTGCTCGACCTCAGCGCCAAGAAGGCCACCCTCGAGGTGAGCGCGCACTGGAAGCGCGGCAAGCGCGACATCAACGCGACCCGGTCGGCCACCGTCCACCTGCCCAAGGGCGGCTGCCGCAAGTCGGTGCCCGAGGTGGCCTTCACCGACGACTGCGCCGGTCAGGTCACCGTCGTGGTCTCCAACGAGGAGAACGCCACCCGGAAGCTGCGCTTCAAGGTGCTGGTCGCGGGCAGCGACAAGCCCGTCGCCACCGGTGAGGTCGCGCCCGGCGAGTCCGCCGAGCCGATCGTCGTGCCGGTCGGCGGCGACAAGACCAAGGAGATCCGGGTCGTCGCCGCCGGCGGCAAGGAGATCGACTCGCACAAGTGGTCGGAGCCCGAGGGCGGCTGCGTCCCGGAGACCGAGATCGAGCAGACCTGCGACCAGCTGAGCATCGCGGTCATCAACCCGCCGAACGGGCTCGAGTTCGACCTGGTGTTCACCCCGAACACCGGTGAGCCGCAGACCATGAAGGTCGAGAAGGGCAGGACCGCGACGGTGACCTTCCCGGCGTCCCCCGGTCTCGTCGTCACGCCGAGCGTCAACGGCGAGGACCTCGACGAGACGATCTCGTGGACGAAGCCCGAAGGCTGTGACGAGGACACCCCGACGCTGCCCAAGACCGGCGCGAACGCCGGTGCGATCGCCGGCGGCGCGGGCGGGCTGCTGCTCGCCGGTGGCGCGCTGTTCTACCTGGCCCGCCGTCGTCGACTCCGGTTCACCGCCTGACCTGACCGACCGCACCAGCGCGCCACCCCTCGCCTCGAGGGGTGGCGCGTTTCGGCTGTGTCGAGTGACACCTTGACGTCAGCGAACCCCAGGGCCAGGCACAGCGTCCTTATGCTGGTCGGGTCGATCTGGGGGGAGAGAAGACAACCGTGTCCACATTCGCGACCAGAACCTGGGAGGGCATGACCATCCCGAGTGCTGGCGTCTACACACTGGACCAGGCTCACAAACGGGTTGGTTTCCTCGCGCGGCACATGATGGTCAGCCCGGTGCGGGGCGAGTTCCGGGAGGCCACCGCCCAGATCGTGGTCGCGGAGGACCCACTGGCGTCGGCGGTGACCGCGATCATCCAGACGGGCAGCCTCACCACCCACAACCCGGACCGCGACACGCATCTGCGCAGTCCCGACTTCCTCGACGTCGAACGCTTCCCCACCATGCGTTACCGCAGCACCGGCATGTCCTGGAAGGGCGCCGACGACCCGATCTTCCTGTGGGCCCGGCTGCGCAACAACAAGCTCAACCGGCGCGCCACCGCACCCGAGCCGGTGGCCGGCCCGGTGCGGTTCACGCTGCACGGCCAGCTCACGGTCCGCGACGTGACCCGCCAGGTCGACCTCCAGGTCGAGTGGGGCGGCGTGCGCCGCGACCCGTACGGCAAGGACATCTTCGGTTTCAGCGCCAGCGCCGACATCGAGCGCGAGGACTACGGCCTGCTCTGGAACGTCGCCCTGGAAAGCGGCGGCGTCCTGGTCGGCAAGACGGTGCACATCGAGATCGCCGGCGAGGCCCTGCGCGCCGACTAGGTCGTGGTGAGCACCCGCCGGTGGATCGCGGTGACCGCGGAGCGTGCGGAGACGAACGCGCCGTGCTGCCAGGCGACCTCGTGGCTCAGCCAGTCGCCGGCGAAGTAGACCCGGCCCGCCGGCTCCAGCAACAGCTGGTAGCCGGGCGAGGTGTAGCGCGGCGAGGTCCAGGCGCCCTCCAGGTGCCGGGTCCGGTCCCAGGCCTGTGACCACGACGACACCAGCTCGGCGCGGTACTTCTCGCCGTGGATCTTCACGCCCTGGGCCAGCGCCCGTGCCTCGCGCTCGGCGTGCGGCAGCGCGCTGTAGGTGCGGGCGGCCGCGCCGGTGTTGTAGTAGCCGACCACGAGGCCGCGCCGGCCATGGAAGCCGTACGACGGGTACCAGATGTGCTGCAGGTCCAAGTCGGTCTCGGTGATGCCGCCGTAGATCCGGTCGTCCTCCTCCCACCAGCGTCGTCTGTACTCCAGCCCGATCTTGCCTGCGGCCGTGACGCCGAACTCGGACAGCGCCGCCGTCACCGCGGTGCCGAGGTTGTGCGGAACGCGGGCCATCAGGTGCGGCGGCAGCGTCGCGACGCAGAAGTCGGCGCGCACCACGCGGGTCGCCTTGCCCTGCCGGTAGGTCACCGCGACCGACGAACCGCTGTCCGTCACGTCGGTCACCTCGGCGCCGACCTTGATCCGGTGGTGGCCGACGGCCCGGGCCAGCGCCTTCGGGATCTGGTCCATACCGCCGACCGGCTGGAACATCAGCATCGCCTGGTCGTAGCCGAGCTCGAAGGAGAAGTAGCGCCCGACATTGCTCGCGAACACGTCGGAGAGCGCCCCGGGGCCCGCCAGCGGCGTGCCCTCGTCGTTGCCGGCGCCCGGATAGCCGGCGAAGCCGCGCCGGCTGCCCCCGGTGTAGGACAGCGTCGACCCCAGCGAGCCGAACGACCGCAGGAACGTCATCAGGCGCTCCTTGTCGGCCGCGGTCAGCGCCGCGTCCAGCGCACCCTGGTTCGTGGCCTTGGCCAACAGCTCCGAGACGTAGCCGAAGACGTCGGCCTTGGCGGTCCGGTAGCGGACGGGCGCGGTCATCCCGGTCGACTCGTTGTAGATCAGCGCGTCGGCGTTGGCGTTGGTGAACACCTCGATCGGGACGCCCAGCTCGCGGCAGTAGTCGAGGGTGACCATCCACTGGGCCAGCCGACCCGGCCCGGCGTTGAGGTAGACACCCTCGCCGAACCGCGCCTGCTGGGTGTGCCCGTCGAGGTCGGTCTCCGTCGTGCCGCCGCGCACGGTGAAGTTGCGGCCGCCGACGATGTCACGGGCCTCCAGCACGGTGCAGTCGTAGCCCGCCTTGCCCAGCTCGTACGCCGTGGCCAGGCCGGCGATGCCACCGCCGAGGACGACCACGCCGGCCCGGCCGCGTCCGGTGAGGTGGAAGTCGGCCGGGCTGGGCGCCCGGTACGCGGGTGCCGCCGCGGCCGCCGTCGGTGCCAGGCCGAGGGCGCCCATGGTCGCGAACATCGCGCCGGCGCCCCCGGACAGGCCGACGGCGCGCAGGAAGCCGCGGCGGCTGACGGCGGGCGGGATGGGTAGCTGCTGCGTCACGCGTCCCCCTTAGGGAAGATCGACATGATGCGCAGTCTGTAAGGACCAGATTTCCGTGACGGCGTTGCGCTGTTACCAACGCATTTCCATCTGTCAGTGCGTGGCGGGCGTCAGACCGAGCCGGCGCACCCGGTGGGTGGGGTGGCCATCTTCGGGACCGTCTCGATGATCGGCTTGGAGAAGACCACGGTCCACTGGGCCGCGGCCTCGTACGCCTTCGGGACCGTGACCTGGATCGGCACCTCGCGGTCGACCGTGGTCAGCACCGTCGCCTCCGGGGTCTCGGCCGCGTGCCAGCAGACCCGGTCGAAGAGGCTCACCAGGTCGGTCGGCGGGTAGGTCGGGGCCGGGATGCCACAGGCCAGCGTGATCGCCGGGTCGCCGTACGCCGCGTTCTGCTCCGTGCCCTCGGTCACCGGCCGCTGCGGCCGGTCGCGCAGCGCCGTCGGCAGCTGCGAGAGCAGGGCGCGGCACAGCGTCTCGGCGCGCGGGGTCAGCTTGGCCGCGGTCATCGGCACCGGCGTCGTCGCCTGTGGGACCGGGCTGGGGCTCGCCGGCGCCGCCGCGGGCTCGTCGGGAGAGAATTGCCAGAAGGAGACCAGCACCACGAGTACGGCCAGCGGGATGGCCACCGCGGTCGCGATGATCGCGGCCTGGCGGGTCGAACGTTCCACTTACAGATGCACCACCGAACAGGTGATCGTGCGGGTAATTCCGGGCACGAGCTGCACCCGGGAAACGATCATCTTCCCGAGCTCGTCGAGCGTGTGCGCCTCGGTCAAGGCGATCACCTCGTAGGGTCCGGTCACGGCGTCGACCCGGACGACGCCCGGAATATCCGAGATTGACGCGGCCACGTCACGCGCCTTTCCGACCTCGGTCTGGATGAGGATGTACGCCTGGACCACGACCCGTCTCCAATCGCCGCCAAATGCACGAGAAGTGAAACTACCGCAACGGAGCAGGTATCGACCCCGGAGGTTACTGGTGAGTGTGGCCCGCACGGGAGAGTTCGGGCTGATCGCCCGGGTCACCGCCCGGCTGCAGCCCGGGCCCGGCACGCTGCTGGGCCCCGGTGACGACGCCGCGATCGTCGCCGCGCCCGACAGCCGCGTCGTGGCGTCCACGGACGCCCTGGTCGAGGGCCGCCACTTCCGGCGCGACTGGGCCAGCGGCGTGGAGATCGGGCACCGGGCGGCGGCGGCCAACCTGGCCGACATCGCCGCGATGGGTGCCACCCCGACAGCGCTGCTCGTCGCCCTCTGCGCCCCGCCCGGGCTGGACGCCCGGTGGGCCGAGGACCTGGCCGACGGGCTCGCGGCCGAGGCGGCCACGGTCGGCGCGGCGGTGGTCGGCGGTGACATGGCCGGCAGCCCGACGCTGACGATCGTGGTGACCGCGCTCGGCGACCTCGGCGGGCGGAACCCGGTGACCCGCGGCGGCGCCCGGGCGGGTGACATCGTCGCGCTGTGCGGCCGGGTGGGCTACGCCGCCGCCGGCTACACCGTGCTGAGCCGCGGTTTCCGCACGCCGGTGCTGCTGGTCGACGCGTACCGGCGACCCCGGGTGCCCTACGCGGCCGGGCCGGCGGCCGCCCGGGCCGGTGCCACCGCGATGCTCGACGTCTCCGACGGGCTGCTGCAGGATCTCGGGCACATCGCGAAGGCGAGCAAGGTGGCGATCGACGTCGACCGCGGCGCGTTCGAGGTGCCGCCGCAGATGCGGGACGCGGCCCAGGCGCTCGGCGTCGACCCGTACCACTGGGTGCTCGGCGGCGGTGACGACCACGCGCTGGCGGCGACATTCCCGCCGGACCGGTCGCTGCCGGAGGGCTGGCGCGAGATCGGCCGGGTCGGCGAGGGCACGGGCGTGACGGTCGACGGCCGGCCGCCCAAGGGCCCGACCGGCTGGGACCACTTCGCCTAGGGGAACTGAAACGGGGCGTCGTGGCAAGAAGGGGTATGACCACGACGACCACCGATCCTGTGGCCGACCCGGCGGACCTCGCCGGCATGTTCACGGCCTACGGGCGGGAGCTGCTGCGCTACTGCACCCGCCGGGTGGGTGAACAGGTCGCCGAAGACGTGGTGGCCGAGACCTTCCTCGTCGCGTACGAGCAACGGTTCCGCTACGACGCCAGCCGGGGCGGCGTGCTGCCCTGGCTCTACGGCATCGCCACCAACCTGCTCCGGCGGCACCGGCGCACGGAGGTCCGCGCGCTGCGGGCGCTCGCCGACGCCGGCGCGGACCCGGACGCGGCAGCCGCGCGGATCGACGCCCAGCGGACCGTCCGCCGGCTCGCGGGCGTGCTGGCCGCTCTCCCCCGGCGCCAGCGCGACGTGCTGCTGCTCTTCGCGATCGCGGAGCTCGACCACGCGGAGATCGCCACGGCCCTCGGTATCCCCGTCGGGACGGTCAAGTCGGCCCTGCACCGGGCGCGCGCCAAGGTCCGCGCCGCCCTCGCCCCCGAAGGAGAGACGCTGTGACCGATCCCGACGTCGTCGCCGTGCGTGAGCTGCCGCCCGGCGTGACCGAGCCGACCGACGCGTCGGTCGCCCGCACGTGGCACACGATGACCCGCCGGCAGGCCGCGCCCGCCCGGCGCCGGCCGGCCCGCCGGTGGGTGCCGGCGGCCGCCGCGGTGCTGGTCGCCGGCGTGGCCGCGGGCGGCGTGGTGCTGCTTCCCGATCGCGGCGCCGGGCCGGCCGTCGAGGTCGGCGGCGCGCCCACCGCGCCGCCCACCGGCAAGGCGGACGCGGGCGGTGGCCCGAACGCTGCCGGCCCGACGAGCCAGCCGGTCAGCCTCGGACCGAGCGAACCCATCGACGCCGCCCACGCGATCGACACGCTGATCGGGAAGGTGGCCGGGTCCACGGCCCAGACGCTCCGGCCGGGCCAGCTCGTCTACACCCGGATGTCCGGGGCGACCACGGTCGACGACATCGGCGACCCGGAGCCCGGCCGGATGGTCCGCGACGAGAGCGAGATCTGGTACGCACCGGAGGGCATGAGCGCGAAGGCCATCACCCGCAACGGGGTCGACATGCCGCCGGGTGAGAGCCGGCCCGTCGACAAGCCGTCGATCTGGCAGCCGACGCCGGCGTGGCTGGCGGGCCTGCCCACCGAGCCGGCCGCGCTGCGCACCGAGCTGCTGGTGGGGATCGGCGACAACAAGAAGTGGACGGGCGACCACCTGCTCGCGAAGGAGCTCGGTGAGCTGCTGGCCAGCTCGGAGCCGTTGCTGACGGGCGCCGTCCGGGTGACGATGCTGAAGATGATCAAGGGGTTCGAGGGCCTGTCGGCCCGGGAGACCGTCTTCGACGACCAGCGGGTCTGGGCGCTCCGCCAGACCGAGCAGGGCCGCTTCGACGAGATCCTCTTCGACCCGGCCACGGGCCGGGCCGTCGGGCGGGCGTCGGGCGAGGGCGACACGGTCAGCTATCAGGTGCTCTGGACCCACAAGCTCGTCGCGGTGGCGGGCGCGCGCTAGCGGAGTGATCGTCACGACAGCGGCGGCGACCGGTTACCGATCGGTTGCCGCCGTACCGTCGTGTCCGTGGAGCAACTGGAGATCCGGCAGCTGCCGTTCACCGCGCCCGAGTCGATCGCCCTGGTCGCCGACCTGCTGGCCGACCTCGGCGACCGTTACAACAGCCCGGGTGACGAGACCCCGGTCGACGCGAGCGAGTTCGAGCCGCCCGACGGCGCGTTCCTGGTGGCCTTCCTGGACGGTGCGCCGGTCGGCTGCGCCGGGTGGCGCGGTCACGGCACCGACGGGGAGACCGCCGAGCTCAAGCGGATGTGGACCGCCCCGGCCGGGCGGCGCAAGGGCGTCGCGCGGGCGGTGCTGCGCGCGATCGAGGACTCCGCGCGGGACGCGGGCCGCAAGCGGGTGATCCTGGAGACCGGCGACCGGCAGCCCGAGGCGATCGCGTTCTACGTCGCCAACGGCTACGAGCGGATCCCGGACTTCGGCTACTACAGGAACGAGCCCGGGGTCCGGTCGTACGGCCGCATGCTGTGAACACGAGCAGCCGCCGGGCCCTGTCGGGACCCGGCGGCTGGTCGGAAAGCTCGTCTCGGTCGCGCCTCAGGCGCGAGCGACCTTGCCCGCCTTGATGCACGAGGTGCAGACCTGCATCTTGCGGGTGTTGCCGCCACCGGCCGGGGTGCGCACCGTCTGGATGTTGGGGTTCCAGCGGCGGTTGGTCCGCCGGTGCGAGTGGGACACGTTGTGGCCGAAGCCCGGCCCCTTGCCACAGACGTCGCACACGCTAGCCACGGGATACTCCTGGGATTGGTTTGCCTTGGGGGTTGCCGGAAGGACGACGCCGACCAGGCAACCTGACGAGAATACCCGACGCCCGGGTCAGCCGCCGAATCCCCTCCCGCCGCAGCCGCCGGCACGGTTCACTGGAGGTGCGGGCGACGAGGCGAGGAGGCCGTCATGAGGGTACTGCTGGCCGGTGCCACGGGCGCCATCGGGACGCCGCTGATCCAGCGGCTGGTCGCCTACCGCCACGAGGTCATCGGCATCACCCGCCTGCTCGCCAACACCCGGCGGCTCGAGGCGTTCGGCGCGAAGTACCTGGTCGCGGACGTGCTGGACCGCGAGAGCCTGCTGCGGGCGGTGTCCGGACTCCAGGCCGACGCCGTGATCCACGAGTGCACGGCGCTCACCCGTCCCCCGCTGCGCTTCCGCGACATGGACAAGACGAACACCCTGCGCACCACCGGCACCGCCAACCTCGTCGAGGCGGCACACACGGTGGGCGCGAAGCGCTTCGTGAGCCAGTCGATCGTGTACGGGTACGGCTACGGCGACCACGGCACGCGGGAGCTGACCGAGGCGGACCCGTTCGGCGTGCCGGCCGACGGTCCGCTCGGCCCGATCATGGACGCCTTCCACGAGGCCGAGACGCAGGCCACCAACACGACCGACGGCCTGGAGGGCGTGTCCCTGCGGTATGGCCTGTTCTACGGCTCGGACCCGGGGACGAAGCGGATGATCAAAACGGTCCGCAAGCGGCGGTTCCCGGTGATCAAGGGCGGTGGCGGCGAGCAGAACATGATCCACCTGGACGACGCGGCCTCCGCGACGGTGGCGGCGCTGGAGCGGGGCAGGGCCGGCAGCGCGTACAACATCGTCGACGGCGTCCCGGTGACCTGGGGCAGCCTGCTCGACGAGATGGCCGGCCTGGTCGACGCCAAGCGGCCGGTCCGGGTCCCGCCGCCGGTGCTGCGCCTGGCCGCGCCGTACGGCTACACGGCGATGACCACCTCGATGCGCGTGTCCAACGAGAAGGCCCGCACG
This sequence comes from Asanoa sp. NPDC050611, assembly GCF_040654855.1. Taxonomy (NCBI): domain Bacteria; kingdom Bacillati; phylum Actinomycetota; class Actinomycetes; order Micromonosporales; family Micromonosporaceae; genus Asanoa; species Asanoa sp. NPDC050611. Next base: position 4,493 of record NZ_JBFAIU010000116.1, on the reverse strand, counting down.
GAACTGGACTGGACCCCCGCGGTGGTCGACTACAAGCAGGGCCTCCGCATGATCGCCACGGAGTAGGCGCACTGTCCTGGTGATGGCCCGACCGGGACCGATGGGCGCCGTGCCGGGAGAGCCGGAGTTGTCGGTGGCAACCGATAGGCTCGGACGCGTGTTGGAGAGCCTCGACGCCACGGCGCTGCGCCGCTGGTGCGCGGGCGCGTTGGCGGGGCTGCGCCGCCACCAGGGCGAGATCGACGAGCTCAACGTCTACCCCGTGCCCGACGGCGACACCGGCACCAACCTCGTGCTCACCCTGACCTCGGCCAACGAGGCACTGGTCTTCGACGCGGTCGTCGAGGGCGAGCCGACCCCACACGGCCAGGTGCTGCGGCTGATGGCCCGCGGCGCGCTGCTCGGCGCCCGCGGCAACTCCGGCGTGATCGTCTCGCAGGTGCTGCGCGGGCTGGCCGACGCGACCTCGACGCTGCCCACGATCGACGGTCCGGCCCTCGCCCGCGGCCTACGGGCCGGCGCCGACGCCGCCTACGGCGCGGTCGCCGACCCGGTCGAGGGCACCGTGCTCTCGGTCGCCGCCGCCGCCGCGACCGCCGCGGAGGGAGCCGCTGCCGGCGCGTTGGGTGAGGTGGTGCGGGCGGCCGCCGTGGGCGCCGCGGAGGCGTTGGTTCGCACGCCCGAGCAGTTGCCCGCGCTGGCGCGCGCCGGTGTCGTCGACGCCGGTGGGCGCGGCCTCTGCGTGCTGCTCGACGCCCTGGTCGAGGTGGTGACGGGCGAGGTGCGCGCCGAGCCGCCGGTGGTCGCCGCGCCGCGCGGTCGGCGGCCGTTGGTCGCGGCCCGGGAGAGCGGGTCCGCCGAGTTCGGCTACGAGGTGCAGTTCCTGCTCGACGCTCCCGAGCCGGCGGTCGAGAAGCTGCGCGCCCGGCTCGCCGAGCTGGGTGACTCGCTGGTCGTCGTCGGCACCGGCGAGGGCGACCACTCCACCTGGAACGTGCACGTCCACGTCAACGACGTGGGCGCCGCGGTCGAGGCCGGCGTCGAGGCCGGCCGCCCGCACCGGATCGCCGTGACCCGGTTCGCCGACCAGGTCGCCGCCGACGGGCCCGACCGGGCCGTGGTCGTGGTCGCCGCCGGCAGCGGCATCGCGGCGGTCTTCGAGGCCGAGGGCGCCACCGTCGTCGCCGGCAACCCGTCCACCGGCGAGCTGCTCGCCGCGATCACCGCGACAGGCGCCGCGCACGTCGTGGTGCTCCCCAACGACCCCAACACGCAGCCGGTGGCCGCCGCCGCGGCCCGAGAGGCGACCGCCGCGGTCCGGGTGGTGCCGACCCGCTCCCCCGTCCAGGCGCTGGCGGCGCTGGCCGTGCGCGACCCGGCCCGCGAGTTCGACGACGACGTCATCGCGATGGCCGAGGCGGCCGGCGCGTGCCGCTACGCCGAGGTCTGCTACGCGAGCCGCGACGCGCTCACCGTGGCCGGCCCGTGCCGGCGCGGCGACGTGCTGGCGCTGGTCGAGGGCGAGGTGCACCTGATCGGCACCGATCTCACCGACACCTGCCGCGACCTGCTCGACCGGCTGCTCGGCGGTGGCGGCGAGCTGGTCACCCTGGTCATCGGCGCGGAGGCGCCGGCCGGGCTGGCCGAGGCCCTGACCGCGCACGCCGCCGCGCACTGGCCGTTCGTCGAGGTGCACGCCTATCCCGGCGGGCACCCGCACTATCCGCTCCTGGTGGGTGTCGAATGACCACACTGGACGAGCCGCTCAAGAAGGTGCTCGGCGACAAGACGGCCAAGGCCCTCGACAAGCACCTGGACCTGCGTACCGTCGGCGATCTCGTCTATCACTTCCCACGCCGCTACGACGAGCGCGGCGAGCACACCGACATCCGCGCGCTGGAGATCGGCGAAGACGTCACCGTGCTCGGCCAGGTGCGCCGGGCCACCACCCGGCCGATGCGCCAGCGCAGCGGCAAGCTGCTCGAGGTGCTGGTCGAGGACGGCACCGGCGGCATGCTCACGCTGACGTTCTTCAACCAGGCGTGGCGCGAGCGCGACCTGCGTCCCGGCCGGTGGGGGCTGTTCGCCGGCAAGGTCACCGAGTTCCGCGGCAAGCGGCAGCTCAACGGGCCCGACTACGTGCTGCTCGGCGACGAAGGAGAGGCCTCCGAGGAGATCGAGGAGTTCGCCGGCGCGCTGATCCCGGTCTACCCGGCCGCGGGCGCGGTGCCCACCTGGACCATCGCCCGCTGCGTGCGGGTGGTGCTCGACACGCTGGCCCCCGTCGACGACCCGCTGCCGGCCACCGTGCTCGCCGACCGCAACCTGATCCCGCTCGACACCGCGCTGCGCGAGATCCACCGGCCCGGCTCCCGCGACGACCTGGCCCGGGCCAAGCGCAGGCTCAAGTGGGACGAGGCGTTCGCCGTCCAGCTCACGCTGGTGCAGCGCAAGCTGCGGGCGACCGCGCTGCCGGCCCGGCCGCGCCCGGCCACGCCCGACGGGCTGCTGACCGCGTTCGACGGCCGGCTGCCCTACGAGCTGACCGAGGGCCAGCGCCGGGTCGGCACCGAGATCGCCGCCGACCTGGCGACCACGCACCCGATGCACCGGCTGCTCCAGGGCGAGGTCGGCTCCGGCAAGACGGTCTGCGCGCTGCGCGCGATGCTCCAGGTCGTAGACGCGGGCGGCCAGGCCACGCTGCTCGCGCCGACCGAGGTGCTGGCGGCACAGCACTACCGCGGCATCTCGGCGCTGCTCGGCCCGCTCGGCCGGGCCGGCGAGCTCGACGGCGACCCCGCCGGCACGCGGGTCGCCCTGGTCACCGGTTCGCTCGGCGCGGCCGCGCGCCGGGCGGCGGCCGGCGAGGTGGCCTCCGGCGCCGCCGGCATCGTGATCGGCACCCACGCCCTGCTCTACGAGGGCGTCGAGTTCAACGACCTCGGCCTGGTCGTGGTCGACGAGCAGCACCGGTTCGGCGTCGAGCAGCGCGACGCCCTGCGTGCCAAGGCCGGCCAGCCGCCGCACACGCTGGTGATGACCGCGACGCCGATCCCCCGCACGGTCGCGATGACCGTCTACGGCGACCTCGAGGTCTCGACCCTCTCCCAGCTGCCCGGCGGCCGCTCGCCGATCGCCTCGCACGTGGTGCCCGCCGCCGACAAGCCGGCCTTCCTCGACCGTGCCTGGCGCCGGCTGCGCGAAGAGGTCGAGGCCGGGCACCAGGCCTATGTGGTCTGTCCGCGGATCGGCGACGGCACCGCCTCCGACAGCGAGGAGCCGCCGCCCGACGACGACGGCACCGCCCGCCGCCCGCCGCTCGCGGTCACCGAGGTGGCGCCGCTGCTCGCCGAGGGCCCGCTGCACGGCCTGCGGATCGGCGTCCTGCACGGCCGCCTGCCGGCCGACGAGAAGGACGCCGTGATGCGCTCCTTCGCCGCCGGCGACCTCGACGTGCTGGTCGCCACCACCGTGGTCGAGGTCGGCGTCGACGTCCCCAACGCCACCGTGATGATCGTGATGGACGCCGACCGGTTCGGCGTCTCCCAGCTCCACCAACTCCGCGGCCGGGTCGGCCGGGGTTCCGCCGCCGGGCTTTGCCTGCTGGTCACCGAGGCGCCCGAGGGCTCCACCGCCCGCGAGCGGCTCGACGCGGTCGCCTCGACCACCGACGGTTTCAAGCTCGCCGAGCTCGACCTCGAGCAGCGCCGCGAGGGCGACGTGCTCGGCGCGACCCAGTCGGGGCGCCGGTCCCACCTGCGGCTGCTGTCGCTCCTCAAGGACGAGAAGCTGATCGGCGAAGCCCGCCAGGAGGCCATCGACCTGGTCACCGACGACCCGGAGCTGACCAGGCACCCCGCCCTGGCCCGCTCGATCGCCCTCCTCGTCGACGAAGAACGCGCCGAATACCTGGAAAAGGGCTGACCCCGTTCAATATCCTGCGGTGCCATGGACGACTGCCCCATCTGCGCCAAGCACCGCGGCGAAGGTCCGCTCGCCGGCGGCCCGGAGATCTGGCGCGACGACCTCGTGACGGTCACCCACAAGCCCGCGGGCCAGCTCCCGCTGCTGGGCCACCTGTTCATCGAGCCGCTGCGGCACGCGCCGCACATCGAGGACCTGACCGACGTGGAGGCCGCGGCGGTGGGCAGCGCCGCCCGCCGCGCCGCGATCGCCCTGCGCGCCGAGGTGGACCCGGAGCTCATCCACTCCGCCGTGATCGGCCGCGGGGTCGCGCACTTCCACCAGCACGTGTTCCCGCGCTACCGCGGCACGCCGGACGAGATCCCGTGGTTCGAGACCGACGGCTGGGCGGAGGCACCGCGGGGCGGCGAACCGGAGATCGCCGCCCTTGCCGAACGCCTGCGCCGCTATTTCACCGCGGTCTAGGGCGCTAGTTGTACCCGGTCAGGACGTTGGTAGCGGGCGGGGATGTTGACATAGGGAAAGCCTCCGGTTGGGGTGTGGGTTGTCTAGGACCGCACTCCGCCGGA
>NZ_JBFAIU010000115.1:13716-21269 GCF_040654855.1 Asanoa sp. NPDC050611 | reverse complement strand
CGTACCACTCGTTGCGGTTGCGGCCCAGCGGGCCCGCGCGGCGGCGGGCCAGTTCGGCGCGGCGGAGGACGTCGTCGACGCCGTCGCCGCCGGCCAGCTCGGCCAGGCCCACGCTGACGTAGAGGTGGACCGTGGCGCCCGGGAGCAGGTAGGGCTCGGTCAGGGCGGTCAACAGCCGGGTGCCCAGGGCGTACGCGACGACCGGGCCCTCGACCGTGACCACCGCGAACTCGTCGCCCGCCAGCCGGGCCGCGACGTCGTCGGTGCCGACCGTCGAGCGCAGGCGGCGGCCCACCTCGATCAGCACCGCGTCGCCGACCTCGCGGCCGCGGGCGTCGTTGACGCCGGCGATGCCGTGCAGGTCGATCACCAGCAGGGCGCCGGTGTGGCCCTCGACCGACCGCTGGGTGGCGATCGTCCGCATCAGCTCGCGGCGGTTGGCCAGGCCGGTCAGCTGGTCCGTGAACGCCAGTTTGTGCAGCGTGCGCTCCAGGCGGCGGCGCTCGCCGACGTCGCGGATGTGCACCACCAGACCGGCCACCTCGGGGATGTCGCGCTGGTCGCTGACCGTGGACTCGGTGTCGCGCCAGGTGCCGTGGCCGTCGCGGAGCCGGGCCGGAACGAGCGCCGGCCGCGCGTCCACGTCTTCCGTGGAGAGCGTCTGGTTGAGCACCGCGAGCACGTCGGCGGCGTCCTCCGGGTGCATCAGGTCGGGGAACGGGCGTCCGACGACGTCCGCATCGGACAGTCCGAAGAGGCGCGCGGCGGCGGGTGACTGCCAGCGGACGACGAGGTCCTCGCCGATCACCATGGTGAGGTCGCCGGCGCCTGCCACCAGCGACCGGAAGTGGGCCTCCTGTGCGGACAGTTGCTTGGCGTACCTGCGGACGTCGGCGACCGCGAACACCTCGCGGGCCACCACGGTGGGGATGACCGACAGGCCGAGCACGATCGAGGTCTTGTCGAACTCGCCGACCGTGATCAGGTGCCAGGCGGCCGCGAGGGTGGCGACAACCGCGGGCACGGTCAGCAGGGGGTACGCGGAGAGGTGCGACTCGGGCTCACCGACCGGCGTGGGTTCCACACCCGCCTCGGTCAGCGCCGCACCGCCGAGGATGAGGGCCGGGCTGACGACGATCGGCACGGCGGCGATCAGCAGGGCCCACTCCGGGCCGCCGTAGCCGAGGATGGTCGCCAGCGCGCCGGTGCCGCCCATCGCGATCCCCACGCCGCCGCCGCAGAGCCAGGCCGCCCGCCGGTAGGCGACCACCCGCAGCACGATCACCGTGGCGGTGGCGAGCCCGAACGAGCCGACCAGAGCCGAGATCAACGCGGCGGGGGGCATGCCACCCTCGGGCGGCAGCAGCCAGACCGCGAACGCGACGCTGATGCCGAGGCTCACCCCGTCGAAGCAGCGGCGCAGCCGGGCGTGCGTGGTGGTGGCGGCGCCGGGCAGGAGCAGCAGGCCGATCACGTAGAGCGCGGCCGCGAAGGCGAGCCCGACGGCGACGATCGGCGCGCGCAGGCCGGGCGGGGCGAACGGCAGCAGCACCACGGACAGGCCGGTGGCCAGCACGCCCATGCCGAGGTAGCCGGCGCCGCGGCAGGGACCGAACGAGTGCATGCGGGCGTGGATGCGCAGGGCGAGCCGGACGAGCCGCGTCGTGCCGACGGCGGCCGTCAGCGCCGTCGCGGCCGCGAGTGCGGTCAGCGCCGGCACGACCCCGGCGGCCGCGCAGGCGAGCGTCACCAGGGCCGCCGCGGGCGGCCCGGCGATGGCGACGTTCCGCGCGTACCGGGGCAGCTGTGGGGAGGTTGATGACACTGTGGTCATCCCCTTGGGTGGAGGGGCCGGGAGTCGCGGCGACAAGATACCGCGCCTCATACCGTCAACGAGCGCTCCCGTGGAAAGTTACGCCGACAGATGCGGTCTAGCCGAGCAGCGCGTACACCGTCTGCGCCGCAGCGGCCGGTGCGGTGGCGCCGTCGGGGGTCAGCGTGATGTCGGCGAACGCCAGCGTGCGGCCGAGCTTGGTGACCCGGGCGAGCACCTGGACGTCGACGCCGGCGATCGGGCGCTGGAAGGTCGTCGACAGCTGCACGGTGGTCATCGGCACGAAGGCGGCCCGGGCGGCGGAGATCGCGATCACGGTCGCGGTGTCGGCGGCGGCCATCAGGGCCTGTCCGCTCATCGCGCCGCCCTCGCGGGCGAGACGGTCCGACCAGGGCAGGCGGAGGGTGGCGGTGCCGGGCTCGACGTGCTCGACCACGAGACCGAGATCGCGCACCCAGGGCGCGAAGTTGTCGGCCAGGACCCCGTTGGCGTCTTCGACGGTGAATCCCACGCCCTGAGGGTACGGGCCGGCAGGCGATCCGGCGGGCCGTGCACCATCAAGATCCGCCGGTGTGCCGGGGGTTCGGACAGGGTGGCGCCACCGTGAGAGACTGCCCGGCGTGGCGATCCTGACCGGCGCGCAGACCTCCACGCCCGCGGCGTCGCCAACCATCGGCCGCCGGCCGGGCGCCGCGGTGCTGACCGCGTTCGCGTTCGGGCTCGCCGCCCTCGGCTACCGGGTCGCGGTGCTGCTGGCCGGCGCACCGCCGACCAACAGCGACGAGGGGACCATGGGTCTCGCCGCGCTGCACATCGGCCAGGGGAGCGGGCTGCCGGTCTACTTCTACGGCCAGAACTACATGGGGACGCTCGAGGCGTACCTCGCCGCGCCGCTGGTGGCGGTGGCCAAGGGCTCGGTGCTCGCGCTGCGGCTGCCCAACCTGCTGCTCTTCGCGGCCTTCCTGGCGGCCATGTGGGCGCTGACGAGGCGGCTCTACTCACCGTGGTTCGCCACGTTCGTGGTGGGCGTGCTGGCCCTGGGATCCGACCGGATCCTGAAAAATCAGCTGATTTCGGGCGGTGGCTACCCGGAGATCAACACTGCGGGCGCCGCGCTCGTGCTGCTCGCGGTCGTCCTCGCCACCCGGCCGAGAACCGCCGGGTACGCCGCCTTCGGGCTGCTCGCCGGCCTGATGGTGTGGGTCGACTGGCTGGTCCTGCCCTATCTGGCGGCCGCGGCGGCCGTACTCCTGCTCAAGCGCCCCGGGCGACGCGGCTGGCTCGCGCTGGCGGGCGGCACCCTCGTCGGCGCCGCGCCGCTCCTGATCCACGACCTGACCTCGGCCTGGCGGCACAGCGCGATCCCCACGTTCCTCGGCCTCAACGGCGGCGGGCCGGACGCGTCGTGGGCCGACCGCCTGCACGGCGGCGTGCTGACCGGGATCCCGCTGGCCACGGGCATGTGCGCGCCGGGCCGCTGCGAGCCGTGGCAACTGTGGTGGGCGCCGGTCTGGCTCGTGCTGCTCGCGGTGGCCGGCTACACCGCATGGCGGGCATTCCGGACCCAACCCGATCGCGTACGCCCGGCGGGGCAGCTGGCGCTCGTCGCCGCGGCCCTGGTCAGCCTGCTGGTCTACGCGCGCAGCAACGCCGCCGGCAACACGCCGATGGAGAGCGGCCGCTACCTGCACTGCGTGCTGATCTCGACGCCGGCCGTGCTGTGGCCGCTGTGGAGCCTGCGCGGCCGGGCCACCCGCTGGCTCGGCGCCGGCGCGCTCGCCGTGATCTGCGCGTTCTCGCTGGTGGCCACCGTTTCCGTGGTGCGGGAGCTGCCCCGGATCGCGGCGGTCGACGACCGCCAGGTGGGGCTGCTCGCCGAGCTCGACCGGCGCGGGGTCACCACGGTCTACTCCGAGTACTGGACCTGCGACTACATCGCCTACATCTCCGTCGAGCGGGTGCGCTGCGCGGTGATCTCGGCGGACCTGACGCCCGGCTTCGACCGGTACCAGCCGTACAAGAAGGCGGTCGCCGACGCCCCGACCAGGACGTTCGCGCTGCCCACGGACTCGCCGGAGAGCGCTGCGGTGCGCGGCTACCTCGATGCGCACCAGGTGTCGTACACCGTCGATGTGGTCTCGGGTTATGACCTCTATCAGCCGGGCACCCGCGTCGATCTGCCGCTGCCCGACTAGCGTGAGGCCCGTGAAGGTCTGGATCCCCCACACGCACGGCCGCGACCTGCTCGGCCCGGTGCCGTCCGAAGTGACGCTGGAGATCGCCGAGCGTCCCGACCAGCTGCCCTCCGACCCGGGCGACGTGGCGTTCTGGGTGCCGCCGTTCCTCGCGCAGGCCGACTCGGTCCAGCTCGCCGCGAAGATGCCGGGGCTGCGGGTGGTGCAGCTGCTGTCGGCGGGCGCCGACGCCTGGTACGGCCAGCTGCCGGCAGGCGTCGCCCTGCACGACGCGCGCGGGGTGCACGACTCGTCGACGGCGGAGTGGGTGCTGACGGCGATCCTGTCGTACCTGCGCGACTTCCCCGGCTTCGCCCGGGCGCAGGCGCGGCGGGAGTGGTCCTACTCGTCTTTCGCCCCGACCGACGAGCTGGCCGGCAAGCATGTGCTGATCGTCGGCGCCGGGTCGATCGGGGCGGCGGTCCGCGCGCGACTGGCGCCGTTCGAGGTGACGGTGACGTCGGTGGCGCGGTCGGCCCGCGACGGCGTGCACCCGGTGTCGGCCCTGCCCACTCTGCTGCCGGCCGCGGACGTGGTCGTGGTGATCGTGCCGCTGACCGCCGAGACCCGCGGGCTGGTGGGCCGGGACTTCCTCGCGGCGATGAAGGACGGCGCGCTGCTGGTCAACGCGGCCCGCGGGCCGGTCGCGGACACGGACGCCCTGGTCGCGGCGCTGTCGTCCGGCCGGATCGGGGCGGCGGTGGACGTCACGGAGCCGGAGCCGCTGCCGGCGGAGCATCCGCTGTGGGAGATGCCGAACGTGCTGATCACGCCGCACGTGGCGGGGTCGGTGCGGGGGTTGCATCCGCGGGCCTACCGGCTGGTGGGCGAACAGCTGCGTCGGTTCGTGGCGGGGGAGCCGCTGGAGAACGAGGTCGTGGGCGGCTACTGAGGCTCCGGGTTGTGTGCGGCGGGCCTGACAGCGAAGCGGAGCGAGCGGTGTCCGGCGGGAGCGACGGTCGTGCCCCCGGCGGACCCGGGCAACGCTCTATTCCTTGTTCTTGTGCCATTCGATGCCGTGGCCGCTGGCGGCGACGAGCCGGCTCAGGTCGTCGCGGCCGACCGAGGCGAGGGTGACCGCGTAGCCGTCGCGGAGCAGGACCACCGCGCGGCCGCGCTCGTCGGTTGCCAGCTCGCGTATCTCTGACCAGGGGATTCGCTTGCTGGCGAAGAGGCCGCGGACGCGCAGGCCCGATGCGTCGGCGTCGGTGCCGGAGCGAAGGACCCAGACAAAAACCGCAATCGGGATGATCAGCAGGGGTACGAAGATCCAGCGCACGTCCGAGCCCTCGTCGGCGAAGCTGTCGCCCGGGAGGCTGGGCCCGAATGCGATCGGCAGCACGCCGACGAACGCGATGAACGCGGCGATCAAGATCGACTGATGTGGCCGGAAACGTACCCTGTTCATGTCGGCCATCATCCCACCTTCCCTTGGGACCGTTTTTGTCGGTGGTCGCGCGCATACTGTCGCCCATGACCGTCCTCCTCGCGATCGGCACGAGCAAGGGCCTGTTCCTGGCGACCAGCGGCAACCGGGTCGACTGGGAGGTCAGCGGGCCGCACTTTCCGATGACGTCGATCTATGCGGTCGGCATCGACCGGCGTCGCGCCGCGCCGCGGCTGCTGGCCGGGGTCGACAGCTCGCATTTCGGTCCGAGCGTCGCGACCAGCGACGACCTGGGCAAGACCTGGTCCGAGCCCGACGACGCGCCCGTGGCGTTCCCCGCTGACACCGACACGTCGCTGGTCCGTGTCTGGCAGCTGGCGCCCGGCCCCGACAGCGAGCCCGACGTGGTCTACGCCGGCACTCAGCCCTCGGCGCTGTTCCGCTCCGACGACGGCGGGCGCACGTTCACCCTGGTCAGGCCGCTATGGGACCACCCGCACCGGCCCGACTGGGGTGCCGGCTTCGGTGGCCAGGCGATCCACACGATCCTGCCGCACCCGGCCGACCCGTCCCGGGTCGTGGTCGCGATGTCGACGGGCGGGGTCTACCGCACGAGCGACGGCGGCAAGAGCTGGTCGCCCGGCAACGTGGGCATCCGGGCGGGCTTCTTCCCGGACCCTTACCCGGAGTTCGGCCAGTGCGTCCACAAGGTGGCCCGCGACGCCGGCGACCCGACCCGGCTCTACGCGCAGAACCACGGCGGCGTCTACCGCTCCGACGACGAGGGCGCCAGCTGGTCGTCGATCGCGGATGGCCTACCCAGCGACTTCGGCTTCCCGATCGTCACCCACCCGGCCAAGCCGGCCACGCTCTGGACGTTCCCGCTGTCGGCGGACAGCAACCGCTACCCACCCGACCACCGCTGCCGGGTCTTCCGCTCGACCGACGCCGGCGACTCATGGGAGGCGCTGTCCGCGGGCCTACCGACGGACCCCTTCTACCCGACGGTCCTACGCGACGCGATGTGCGCCGACAACGCGACTCCGGGAGGCGTCTATTTCGGCACGAGATCGGGCGAGGTCTGGTCAAGCCGCGACGAGGGCGAGTCGTGGGTGCAGGTCGCGGCCCACCTACCCGACGTGCTGTCGGTGAAGGCGGCGGAGCTGTGACCGATGCCGTGACCATCCTGCTGCCGGGGGTGCTTCGCGCGGAGGCTTCCGGCCAGAGCCGCCTCACGGTGCCGGCCGCCGGGTCGCTGCGGGTGGTGCTCGACGCGCTGGCCGCCGAGTGGCCGCGGCTGGAGCGACGGCTGCGGGACGAGCGGGGCGACCTACGCCGCTACGTCAACATCTACGTGGACGGCGACGACTGCCGCCGCTCGGGCGGCCTGGACACGCCGGTCACGGCTGGCGCCGAGATCCAGGTTTTGCCGTCGGTCGCGGGCGGCTAACCGCTCCGGTCGGCGCCGCTGGCAGCCGACACCTCGACCTCGGGTGGCCTCGGCCGCGCGCCTGCCGATGCCCGGCGCCCGCACGGGCAAGAACGTTGCCTCGCGACTGTCGGCTGGACGGCGGCGGGTTGGCGGGTCGGTAGGGTTTGCGGGCTCTGGTCTCGGGGCTTCGGCGGCGGCCGGTGGCCGTGGAGCGGCGACTTGCGCCGTGGCTACTGGCTGGACGGCGGCGGGTGAGCGGGTTCGGTGGGTCGGGGCTTTGACGGCGGCGGGTGGCCGTGGAGGCGTGACCTGCGCCGTGGCTGATGGCTGGACGTCGGCGGCTGGGCGCGGCGCTCAGGCGGGGGCGTGGTGTCGGGGCTTTGACGGCGGCTGGTGGCCTTCGAGGTGTGACTTGCGCCGTGGCTATTGAGTGGACGGCGACGGTGCGCGGGTCGGTGAGTCTGAGCCCTGATCTTGGCGGGCGAACTGACCTCGATGGCGCGCGTGCGCGCTTGCAACCCCGCGGGCCTTTGGACGGCCTACAGGCCGCCACCGCCGCTCCGGGCCCGCGGGCGCTGGCGTGCGACCCGCGTCGCCCAGCTGCGCGGCCGGCGCCGTCGACCGCGTGCTTGGCTGCCGCCGCAGCACGGGGGCTGGAGCGGGTGT
>NZ_JBFAIU010000115.1:0-13618 GCF_040654855.1 Asanoa sp. NPDC050611 | reverse complement strand
GTTTCGCCGAGAACGCGCCACGTGCGCCGCTTCCGTGCCTGGGTGCGCCGGCGTGCGATGCGGGTTGCCCGGCTGTGTGGCTTGGGCCGTCGCGGATCGCGTGCTTGGCTGCCGCCCCGGCACGGGGGCTGGAGCGGGTGTTTCGCCGAGAACGCGCCACGTGCGCCGCTTCCGTGCCTGGGTGCGCCGGCGTGCGATGCGGGTTGCCCGGCTGTGTGGCTTGGGCCGTCGCGGACCGTGCGCTTGGCTGCCGCCGCAGCATGCGGCTGGACCGGGTGTCTCGCCGAGGACGCGGCACGTGTTGCGGCGCCGAGCTCAACCGCTAATTCTGTTTTGGCCCCGGGTCGGCAGGCGTGCCGCTGAGCGGCACGCCGTCGGCTCGGCGGCGGCGCTGCTTTCCGGCGGCTCCGAGGGGCGGCGGGAAGGTCTGTCGTGACCACCGAAGCGCACCTTCCTAAGGTCGCGACCGCCCGTGCGGTTTGGTGGCGCGTTCTGGCGGTTGCAGTGACCTTGGCCAGCCGCGGGCCTGGCAGCGGAGCGGTGTCCGGCGGGAGCGGCGGTCGTGCCCACCGCGGACCCGGGACCAGATCTTCCGATCGGGCGTTTCTTCCAATACGGCGGGCGGTGTCGAGGGTGACGATGGGTGCATGGAACTCGTGACCGAACTGATCCCGCGCCTGGTTGTCGCTGACGGAGCCGGCGCTGTCGCGTTCTATGAGCGGGCGCTCGGCGCTGTCGAGGGCAAGCGCTACACCGACGACAGCGGGCGCATCGTCCACACCGAACTCACCATCGGCAGCTCGCGGATCCATCTCAAGGACGAGGGCGACGGTGACCCCGCGCCGACCACGCTCGGTGGGACGCCCGTGATCATGCACCTGGGTGTCGTCGATGCCGACGCGGCGGCGAAAGCGCTGGTCGACGCCGGTGCGACGGTTGTCTTTCCGGTTGCCGATCATGGTTACGGCATGAAGGACGGGCGGCTCGCCGACCCCTTCGGGCATCTCTGGATCGTGTCCGAGCCGATCGTCGAGGTCTGACGCCGGAACCGCGCCGGCGCGGCGGGGCTTCGTTGTTGCATGCACACCGTCTTGTCAGACTGCCCCGCTAGGCTTTCCCGCGTGACCCACCATCCCTCCCTCCGACGACGGCGACGCCGCGGCCTCGTGGCCGGCCTCGTCGCTGCTGCGCTGGTGTTCGCGGTTGGTGGTTGCTCGTTCGGGCCGCCCGAGCCCAACGCGGCGGGCAAGCCGCCCAACCTGCCGACGCCGTCGGCGGATCCGTCGGCCTCGCGCGGTGGCGGGCTCGACCAGTCGGTGGCGGTCTCGGTTGTCGCCAAGGGGCTCGAGGTGCCGTGGGGCATCGCGTTCCTACCTGACGGTGCCGCGCTGGTGACTGAGCGCGACACCGCTCGCATCCTCCGCGTGGGCCCCGAGTCCGACACCAACGGGCTCAAGGTCACCCCCGTGCAGACCCTCGAACAGGTCGACGCGCAGGGTGAGGGCGGGCTGATGGGCATCGCGGTGTCGCCGAAATACGCGTCCGACAAAACGGTCTTCGTCTATTACTCGACCACCGAGGACAACCGGGTCGCCAAGCTCGTCCTCGGCCAGCAGCCGAAGCCGATCGTCACCGGCATCCCGCTGTCGGGGATCCACAACGGCGGGCGGCTGGCGTTCGGGCCCGACGGTTTCCTCTACGCGACCACCGGCGACGCCTCCGAGCGCGGGCTCGCGCAGGACAGGGCCAGCCTCGGCGGCAAGATCCTGCGGATGACGGCCGACGGCAAGCCGGCGCCCGGCAACCCCTTCCCCAACTCGCTGGTTTACTCATTGGGTCACCGCAACGTCCAGGGCATCGCCTGGGACGCCGGCAAGCGGCTCTGGGCCACCGAGTTCGGGCAGAACACCTGGGACGAGATCAACCAGATCCAGCCGGGCAAGAACTACGGCTGGCCGACGGTCGAGGGCAAGGCCGAAGACGGCGGCCAGGCCAAGTTCGTCGACCCGCTCGTCACCTGGCCGACCGGCGAGTCCTCCTGCTCCGGTGCGGCGATCATCGACCGGGTGCTGGTCGCGGCGTGCCTGCGGGGCGAGCGACTATGGGCCATGGAGCTGACCGACTCGGGGACGATCCTCGGTGCGCCACGGCCGCTGCTACAGGGTGAATACGGCCGACTACGCGCCGCAGCCGTCGCGCCCGACGGGTCGCTCTGGGTCAGCACCTCCAACAAAGATGGGCGCGGTGAGCCCAAGCCCGACGACGACCGCATCCTCCGGCTCGTGTTCTCGGACGGCGGCGCGGGAAAGAGTTGACCGTGCGGCCGGCGGGTAAAGATGGATCACGTGACTGAGGAGGGCGAGACCAAGCCGGGGCGGCGTGCCCGGCTGTGGTCGGCTGTCCGGCGGGTGCCGTGGTCGAGGTTCGGCCGGCGCACCGGCCTGCTGTTCTCGATCCTCGGCGTCACACTGGCCGGTCTCGTCGTCGGCGTCCTGCTCGGCGCGCGGGCGCAGACCGACATCGGCCCGTTCCAGGCCGAGATGTCGGTGCGGCCCGCGACCAGCGGCGAGACCGAGGTCGTCGTGCCGCCGCTGGGCGCGCTGCACATCAACAGCCACGACGGCCCGCTGCGGCTGACGGTCCGGCTGGGCGCCCTCGACCAGGAGCGCACCCAGGCGCTGATCAGCGACCCGTCCGGCATCACCCGGGCCAGCCAGACGGTGGTCGAGGACCTGCGGGAGGGCATCCTGCGCCTCGGCTTCCGCACGGTGTCGGTCTCCGTCCTCGGCGCCGTCGTCATCGGCCTGCTGGTCTTCCGGAGCACCCGGCGCGCGGCCTGGTGCGGCGGTGTCGCGCTGCTCGTCACCGTGAGCACGTTCGGGCTCGCGGCCGGGACGCTGCGACCCGACTCGATCGAGCAGCCGCGGTACGAGGGCCTGCTGGTCAACGCCCCCGCGATCGTGGGTGACGCGCGGCGGATCGCACAGGACTACGGCAAGTACGCCGAGCAGCTCAAGGCGATCGTCGCCAACGTCAGCCGGATCTACACGACGGTCAACAAGCTGCCGATCTACGACCAGGTCGACGGCGGCATCCGCATCCTGCACGTCTCCGACCTGCACCTGAACCCGTCCGCCTGGCCCACGATCCGCACTGTGGTCGAGCAGTTCGACATCGACGCCGTGATCGACACCGGCGACATCACCGACTGGGGGTCCGAGCCCGAGGCCACGTACGTCGGTTCGATCTCCCTGCTCGGCGTCCCCTACGTCTACATCCGCGGCAACCACGACTCGTCCGTGACGGCCGCGGCGGTGGGCCGCCAGCGCAGCGCGCTCGTCCTCGAGAACCGGGTCGTCGACGTCGCCGGCCTGCGCATCGCCGGCATCGGCGACCCGCGCTTCACGCCCGACAAGGAGACGTCGCCGACCGGCGCGGGGCGGTCGCGGCAGGTCATCGAGCAGGTCTACAACGCCGGCGCCGAGCTGGCGGCGACCATCCGCGCGAGCGGCAAGCCGGCCGACGTCTGCCTGGTGCACGACCCGGAGTCCGCGCCGGCCCTCAACGGCGTCTGCCCGACGATCCTGGCCGGCCACCTGCACCACCGCGAGGTGCGATCACTGCCGCCGGGGCCGGGCATCAAGACGCCGAGCCGGGTCCTGGTCGAAGGCTCGACTGGCGGCGCCGGGCTGCGCGGGTTGGAGGGCGAGGAGCCGACGCCGCTGCAGATGTCGGTGCTGTACTTCGACGACACCAAGGCGCTGCAGGCGTACGACGACATCCAGCTCGGTGGGACCGGGCAGGCTCAGGTGACGCTCAACCGGACGGTGGTCGGGCGATCGCAGCCCGGCTCGCCGATCACGCCTACGCCCGCCCGGACGAACGCGACGCCGACGCCGACACCGACGCCGACCGCGACCTCTTCGGCACCGCCGGGAGACTGATTCGCCGTTGCTGCCGCGCGGTGGGCCTCAAGGGTGGGCACAGCACAGTGATCGCGGCGGCGACTTGCGGCCCGTGTCATCCGGTTCCGTCCCCGTTGTGGCGGATGACGGCTAGGCCGTCGGCCTCGGACCGGAGCGTCCGGCAGGTTGGGCGGCGGCCTGCCGCCCAACCTGCCGCAGCACCTACGCCGCGCGGTAGCCCGGCATCGGGAAGCCGGCCAGCAGATCGCGGACCTCGCCCGCGATCCGGTCGATGGTTGGCTCGTCGTCCTTGAGCGCCGCCGTAACCGCCTCGTCCATCCACGCGGCCACCTGTGGCATGTGCTCCTCCGTCAGCCCCCGCGTCGTCAGTGCCGGCGTGCCCAGGCGGATGCCGGACGGGTCGAACGGCTTGCGCGGGTCGAACGGCACCGTGTTGTAGTTGAGCTCGATGCCCGCCCGGTCGAGTGCCTTCGCGGCCGGCTTGCCCGCGATGCCCTTGCCGGTCAGGTCGGCCAGGATCAGGTGGTTGTCGGTGCCGCCGGAGATCAGCGTGAAGCCCCGCTCCGTCAGCGCCGACGCGAGGGCCGCCGCGTTCGCGACGACCTGGTGTGCGTACCGCCGGAACTCCGCCGTCGACGCCTCCCGCAGCGCCACCGCGATGGCCGCGGTCGTGTGGTTGTGCGGGCCGCCCTGCAGGCCCGGGAAGACGGCCTTGTCGATCGCCGTCGCGTGTTCCGCGGTCGTCATGATCATGGCGCCGCGTGGGCCGCGGAGGGTCTTGTGTGTCGTCGTGGTGATCACGTCGGCGTGGCCGACCGGCGACGGGTGGGCGCCGCCCGCGATCAGGCCGGCGATGTGTGCGACGTCGGCGACCAGGACGGCGCCGACCTCACGGGCGATGGCCGCGAAACCCGGGAAGTCAATGGTTCGGGGTACCGCGGTGCCGCCGCAGAAGATCACCTTCGGACGCGAGGTGCGGGCGAGGTCGCGTACCTCGTCGAGGTCGATCCGTCCGGTCTCCCGGTCGACCGCGTAGCGGACCGGGTTGAACCACTTGCCCGTCGCCGACACCGACCAGCCGTGCGTCAGGTGACCGCCCATCGGCAGCGACATGCCCATCACCGTGTCGCCCGGCTGCAGGAACGCGAGGTAGACGGCGAGGTTGGCGGGGGAGCCGGAGTACGGCTGGACGTTGGCGTGGTCGACGCCGAACAGGCTCTTCGCCCGGTCGACGGCCAGCGTCTCGATCGGGTCGATCAGCTGCTGGCCCTCGTAGTAGCGCTTGCCCGCGTAGCCCTCGCTGTACTTGTTGGTCAGCACCGTGGAGCTGGCCTCGAGCACCGCCTCGGACACGTAGTTCTCGGACGCGATCATGCGCAGCTTGTCGTGCTGCCGGGTCGCCTCGGCTTCGACCAGCCGAGCCAGGTCTGGATCTTCGGCGGTCAGGTGGGGAATCGATGGCACGTGCACGGCGCCTCCTGAGGCATCGGACGAACACCACACCCAGGCGCGCGGTGCGGCGTTGCCTGCGGTCGCTCCCCGGTGGTCAGTTCCACCTCGCTGCGCCAGTCGCGAGTACCCGGAAATGCTAGCCGAGCGGACGCCCTTCCCGGGCGAGCGCGCCGGGGCATCGAAGACTGCTAAAACAACCGGTTAAGTGGACGCGCTCCCATGCGGGCATCGGAAAACCGGCTGACGTCGATGAGAGCGCTCTTGACGACGCACAGAACCCATGTTTCAGTGTGTCTACTTACCCGGTTAAGTGATCTACCTTACATCGCACGTCGGCGGCTCCCAGTTAGAGGAGGACGGCAATGCATAGGCGGTCTAGGTGGCTGGTGGCGGGCGTGCTCGCACTCGCGATGGGCGTGACCGGTTGCACCGGAGACGACGGTGGGGCGACACCGGGCGCCGGCGGCCTGCCCGGTCCCGGCGGCGGGGGCGGTGCCTACCCCCGCAACCAGACGCTCTACACCAGCGGCACCCAGTGGGGACCGCCCAACAGCTGGAACCCGATCATCCCGGGGTACGCGATGGGCACCGTCGGGCTGGCGTACGAGCCGCTGTTCCTGTTCGACCCGCAGAAGACCGAGCTCACCCCCTGGCTGGCCGAGAAGGGGGAGTGGGCCGACAAGACCTACACGCTGACCCTGCGCGAGGGCGTCAACTGGGGTGACGGCAAGCCGCTGACCGCTGACGACGTGAAGTACACCGTCGAGCTCGGCAAGATCAAGGCCGTTCCGTACAGCAACCTCTGGACCTGGCTCTCCGCGGTCGACGTCGTCGACCCGCGCACCGTGAAGTTCACCTTCTCCGACCCGCGGATCCAGGAGTGGGAGAACTGGCTCTACGAGAACGCGATCGTGCCCAAGCACATCTGGGAGTCGCGCTCCGAGGCCGACATCACCACGACCGCCAACGACAAGCCGGTCGGCACCGGGCCTTACGAGTACCTGACCCACGACCAGGACCGCATGGTGTGGAAGAAGAAGGCCGACTGGTGGGCGACCAAGGCGCTCAACCTCGACGTCAAGCCGACGTACATCGTGGACATCGTCAACTCCAGCAACGAGGTCGCGCTCGGCCTCCTGCTGCAGGGCAACATGGACCTGTCCAACAACTTCCTGCCCGGCATCGCCAACCTGGTCAAGGGCGACTTCAAGATCAAGACGTACTTCCCGGACCCGCCCTACATGCTCTCCGCCAACACCGCGGTGCTGGTGCCCAACACCACCAAGGCGCCGATGAACGACGTCGCGTTCCGGCGGGCGCTGGCCAGCTCGATCGACACCAAGAAGATCGTCGAGGGTGTGTACGGCAACATCGTCCGCGCCGCCAACCCGATCGGCTTGCTGCCCGTCTGGGACCAGTTCGTCGACCAGTCCGTGGTGAGCCAGAACGGCTTCGGCTTCGACACCGCGAAGGCCAAGAAGACGCTGGCGGACGCCGGTTACAAGGACACCGACCGGGACGGGTTCGTCGAGGGCAAGGACGGTAAGGCGGTCAAGCTCTCGCTGATCGTGCCCGCCGGCTGGACCGACTGGATGGAGGCCGCCCGGGTGATCAGCGCCGGCGCGCAGGCCGCCGGGATCAACGTGGTGGCCGAGTTCCCCGACGCCGGTGCGCTAGACGACGCCCGCACCGCCGGCAAGTTCGACCTCCTGCTCAACAACTGGGCCGGGCTGTCGAACACGCCGTGGCACTACTTCAACTACGTCTTCCAGCTGCCGATCCAGGCGCAGCAGTTCAACGCCAACTTCGCGCGCTACGAGAACAAGGCGGCGTGGGACCTGGTGCAGAAACTGGCCCGCACGCCGCAGGACGCCCCGGAGTTCAAGACCACGATGGCCCAGCTGGAGAAGATCCAGCTCACCGAGCTGCCACTGATCCCGCTCTGGTACAACGGCCTGTGGTCGCAGTACAACACGACACATTGGACCAACTGGCCGTCGTCGGCCGCCGACACACCCAAGGACCTGCCGACGACCTGGAACAACCTGTGGGAGATGGGCAGCATCAAGATGCTGACCCAGCTGAAGCCGGTCGGCTGATGGGTCGGTACTTCGGCCGGAAGCTCGCGATCTACGTGCTGACGTTCGTGGTCGCGGTGACGCTGAACTGGTTGATCCCCCGGTTCATGCCGGGGGACCCGGTTCTGCGGATGCTCACCCGCACGTCGGTCTCCAACCCGGAGGCGATCGCGCCGATGCGGGCGTACTACGAGAACGTCTTCGGGCTCGACGTTCCACTGTGGAAGCAGTACCTGAACTACTGGGTCGAGCTGTTCCAGGGCAACATGGGTGTGAGCGTGTGGCTGTTTCCCGCACCGGTGGCGGACGTCATCGTCAACGCGGTTCCCTACACGCTGGCGCTGCTGCTGCCGTCGATCCTGCTGAGCTGGTGGGCCGGCAACAAGGTCGGCGCGTTGGCGGCCCGCCGCAAGTGGCTCGACAACACCGCGCTGCCGGTCTCGTACGCGCTGACGGCCACGCCGTACATGTGGTTGGGGATCCTGCTCGCCTGGGGCCTGGGCATCGTCGCCGGGCTCTTCCCGGTCGCCGGTGGCTACAGCTTCGAGATGCGCCCGAACTGGTCGTGGGCGTTCGTCGGAAGCCTCGCCCAGCACTGGTTCCTGCCGTTCCTGTCGCTGTTCCTGGTGGCGTTCGGCGGGTGGGCGATCGGCATGCGAAACCTGATCATCTACGAGCTGGAGGCCGACTACGCGAACTACCTCGCGGCACTCGGCGCCCCACGCCGGCTGATCCGGCGCTACGCGTTCCGCAACGCCCTGCTGCCGCAGCTGTCCGGCCTCGCGTTGCAACTCGGCGTGCTGGTCGCCGGTGCCCTGGTGACCGAGATCGTCTTCGCGTACCCGGGCCTCGGCCACCTGATCCTGCAGGCCATCCAGAACCAGGACTTCTTCCTGCTCCAGGGCGTCTTCCTGTTCATCGTGATCGGCGTGCTGGCCGCCAACTTCCTGATCGACATCGTGTACGTCCTGGTGGACCCGCGCACCCGGACCGGCATGCAGGGGGCGACATGACCGACACCGAGCACGTCGAGGCGCCCGGTGTGCCGGCCCTCGCCGAACCGGCTGCGCCGTTGGCCGGCCGCCGCCGCGAGGTGCTGCACTTCGCGTTGCGCAACAGGAAGGTGGTCGGCGGCTCGGTCGTGATCCTCGCGTTCCTGTTGCTCGGCCTGGTGGCGCCGTTGTTCACCGATCATGGGCCCAACGAGTACGTGGGCCCGCCGTCCGCGCCGCCGTCGGCGGACTACTGGTTCGGCACGACGACCTTCGGGCAGGACGTGTTCCTGCAGTTCGCCAACGGGATCCGGTCGACGTTCGTGGTCGGTCTGCTGGGCGGCGGCCTGGCCGGGGTGATCGGCATGACGGTCGGCTTCGTCGCCGGGTACCGCGGCGGCCTGGTCGACGAGCTGCTCAACATGCTGACCAACATCGTCCTGGTCCTGCCGGCGCTGGCGGTGCTGATCATTCTGCACGCGTACGTCGGCATCACCTCGGTCCCGATGCAGGCACTGTTCATCGGGCTGTTCTCGTGGCCGTGGGTGGCCCGCGCCGTGCGGGCGCAGACGTTCTCGATCCGGTCGAGGGAGTTCGTCGACCTGGCCCGGTTGAGCGGGATGCGCCCGCTGGCGGTGATCCGCCGGGAGATCGCGCCGAACATGAGCTCCTACCTGTTCATGACGTTCATCCTGCTGTTCGGCGGCGCGGTGCTGATGGCAGCGACGCTCGACTTCATCGGCCTGGGCCCGACGGACGTGGTCTCGCTGGGGTTGATGATGAACAGCGCGGTGCACTGGAGCGCCCTCCACCTAGGACTCTGGTGGTGGTTCGTCCCGCCCGGCGCGGCGATAACCGCGATCGTCGGCGCGCTCTACGTGATGAACGTGGGCCTCGACGAGGTCTTCAACCCCAAGCTGCGGGAGATGTGAGGTGACACTCGAGGTCGAGGACCTACGTGTCCACTACCGCACCCTGCGCGGCGACGTGAAGGCGCTCGACGGGGTCTCGTTCTCGGTCGCGGACGGCGAGATCATGGGCGTCGTCGGCGAGTCCGGCTGCGGGAAGTCCACATTGGGCAAGAGCCTGGTCCGCCTCGACAACCGGATGAAGCACGTCGGCGGCTCGATCACCCTCGACGGTGCGTCGCTGCCGATCGCCGACGACCGCGCGATGAACCGGTTCCGCTTCAAGTCCGTGTCGGTGATCCCGCAGTACGCGATGAGCGCCCTGAACCCGACGCGCCGGATCGGCCGCCTGGTCGCCGATCTCCTGGCGGCGCACGGCATCTCGTACGCGGCCACCCTCCCGGAGCTGACCCGCCGCCTGAGGTTGGTGGGCCTGCCCGAGCGGGTGCTGGAGAACTACCCGATCGAGCTGTCCGGCGGCATGAAGCAACGCGTGGTCCTGGTCCTGTCCACGCTGTGCGACCCGGCGCTGCTCGTGGCGGACGAGGTGACCTCGGCGCTGGACGTATCGACCCAGCGCGCGGTGGCCGAGACGCTGGTCGAGTTCCGCGACCGCGGCTACGTGCGCAGCATGCTCGTGGTCACGCACGACATCTCGCTGGTGTACCAGATAGCCGACACGATCATGGTGATGTACGCCGGCCGCCTGGCGGAGAAGGCACCGTCCGATGTGGTCGTGACGGAACCGCTTCATCCGTACACCCAACTGTTGATCGGCGCCCTGCCCGAAGTCGGCGCCCGATTCAGCGAGCGCAGGTTGACGGGAATACCCGGCCGCCCGCCGGGTCTGCGCAACCCACCGCAGGGCTGCCGGTTCCGGGCGCGCTGCCCGCTCGCGTTCGACAAGTGCGCCGAACAACCACCGTTCGTCGAGGTGGCCACGAACCACCGGGTCGCCTGCTGGAAGGCCGGCTCATGATCATCCAGGGAGCGTCGCGGTGCTGAGGTTCGAGGCGGTGTGGAAGACCTATCGGTTGGGGGCGTTCGGCACCCGCGAGCTGACGGCGGTGCGGGACGTGTCGCTCGAGGTCGCCCGCGGTGAGGTGGTGTCGCTGATCGGGGAGAGCGGCAGCGGGAAGACCACCATCGGCCGGATGGCGCTCGGGCTCGCGGCGCCGACCCGTGGCCGGATCACGTTCGACGACGTGCCGGTCGCCGGGCTGCGGGGTCGGGCCCTGCGTGGCTATCACCGGCAGGTGCAGGGCGTCTTCCAGGACCCGTTCAGCACGTTCAACCCCGTCTTCAAGGCCGATCGGGTGTTCGCCCTCGTGCGCGACGGGTTCTTCCCCTCGGTGCCCGCCGCGCAGTGGCGGCAACGGGTCGAGGACGCGCTGGAAGGCGTGCGGCTCGAGCCGGCCGACGTGTTGCACAAGTACCCGCACCAGCTCAGCGGCGGTCAGCTGCAGCGGATGCTGATCGCGCGGGCGCTGCTGCTCGACATCCGGCTCCTGGTGGCCGACGAGATCATCAGCATGCTGGACGCCTCGACGCGGATCGACGTGCTCAACCTGCTCGGTGAGCTGAAGGCCAAGGGGCTCGGCGTCCTGTTCGTCACCCACGACCTGGCCCTGGGCACCTACATCAGCGACCGGACAGTGATCCTGCGCGCCGGCGAGGTCGTCGAGTCCGGACCGACCGAGGAGGTTTTCGCCCAACCGCGCCACGAATACACGCGCAATCTCCTGGCCGCGGTACCACATTTGCACACGCGCTGGAATGAACCGGTTAAGTAACCAGCGCACGTGGCGGTGCCGTGCTGGCCCGCGGTACCAGCTTCGCGGTCGTGTCCTCGACCGACCCGACCGGCTGCCCCGAGATCGCGGTCAGGAGCTGGCGCGCCGCGAGCGCGCCGAAGGCCGGGATGTCGCGGGTCAACGCCGTCAGCGCCGGATGGACCAGCCGGCACAACGGCGAGTCGTCGAACGCCACGATGGAGAGATCGCCCGGCACGGTCAGCCCCATCTCCTGCGCCACGCCCAGCCCGGCCACCGCCATCACGTCGTTGTCGTAGATCACCGCCGTCGGGCGCGTCTCGCCGCTGAGGAGGCGGCGGGTCGCCCGGGCGCCTTCCTCACCCGAGTAGTCCGTGCCGATCGTCGGCGACCACCGCACGTCCAGGCGCTCACACGCACCCTCGAAGGCGCCCGCCCGCACGCGGGTGTGCCACAGGTCCGGCAACCCCGCCACCCGGGCGATCCGGCGATGCCCCAGCGCCGCCAGGTATTCCACGGTCTCGACCAGCGCCGTCGCGTCGTCGCTCCAGACGTTGGGGACCTCGCCCACGCCCTCGGGGCCGCCGACCACGATCGCCGGTAGGTGCAGGTCCGTCACCACCGGGATGCGCGGGTCCGAGACCCGCAGGTCGCAGATCAGGACGCCGTCCACCCGGCGCTCGCCCCACCAGCGGCGGTAGACGTCGATCTCGGCGTCCGCGTCCGGCACGATCTGGAGCATCAGCGCCTGCGAGCGGGCCGAGAGCTCGGCCTCGACCCCACTGATGAGCTCCATGTAGAACGGCTCGAAGCCCAGCACCCGGGCCGGCCGGCGCAACGCCAGGCCGATCGTCTCCGCCGCCGCCCCGGACAGGGCACGGGCGGCGCTGTGCGGGTTCCAGCCGATCTCCTCGGCTATCGCGAGGATGCGGCGGCGGGTGGCCTCCGAGACGCCGCGCTGGCCGTTCAACGCGTAGGACACCGCGCCCTTCGAGACGCCCGCGCGCTGTGCGATGTCGGCGATCGTCGGACGCTTCACCCCTGCCTCCCGCCGGGAAATGGATGCCGAGGGCAAGCTACCACCGCGTTGACAGCATTCCCGCGGTCATCGTACCGTCGATTCAACTTATCCGGTTCAGCAGTCGCATCGGCGGAGAGTCGAGGACCCATGCGGAATCCACTCAATGCCGGCTGGACGCTCACGCCTGTCGCCGGCCACGAGGTCCCCGTCGACGTCGGGTCGGTTCCCGCGACCGTGCCCGGCTGTGTGCACACCGACCTGCTCGCCGCCGGGCTGATCCCCGACCCGTTCCAGGACCGCAACGAGACCGAGGTCCAGTGGATCGGTCGCACCGGCTGGCAGTACACGGCCCGGTTCGACTGGCGCGGAGGCGGCGGCCACGACCGGGTCGACCTCGTCTTCGCCGGTCTCGACACCGTCGCCGACCTGGAGCTCAACGGCGTTCCGCTCGGCAGCACGGCCAACATGCACCGGTCCTACCGGTTCGACGTGCGCGACGGCCTCCGACCCGGCACCAACGAGCTGCGGATCACCTTCCAACCCGCCGGGGAGTACGCGCGGCACTGGCAGCAGACCCTCGGCGACCGGCCCAACGCCTACCCGGAACCGTTCAACTTCATCCGCAAGATGGCCTGCAACTTCGGCTGGGACTGGGGTCCCACGCTGGTCACCGCCGGCGTCTGGCAGCCCGTCGACCTCCACCTGTGGCACACGGCACGGCTGGCCCAGGTCCGTCCACTGGTGACGGTCGACGCGACGACCGGCCGGGTCGAGGTGCACGCCGACCTCGCCCGCGCCGCCGACGGCCCCCTGACCGTGACCGCCACGATCGCCGGGCAGGAAGCCAGCAGCACCACCACCGGCGACACGGCACACGTGACCGTCGAGGTGCCGAACCCGCGGCGCTGGTGGCCCCGCGGACACGGCGACCAGCACCGCTACGACCTCCAGGTCACGCTCACCGACCGCACCGGCGCCACCCTCGACACCTGGCAGCGCCGGATCGGCTTCCGCGACGTGCGCATCGACACGACACCGGACGCCGACGGCACCCCGTTCACGGTCGTCGTCAACGACCGGCCGATCTTCGTGCGCGGCGTCAACTGGATCCCCGACGACGTCTTCCCGACCAGGATCACCAGGGACCGCCTGAGCGGACGCCTACGACAGGCGACCGACGCCAACGTCAACCTGCTCCGCGTCTGGGGCGGCGGGCGCTACGAGTCCGAGGACTTCTACGACCTGGCCGACGAGTACGGCCTCATGGTCACCCAGGACTTCCTCTTCGCCTGCGCCGCCTATCCGGAGGAGGAGCCGTTCGCCACCGAGGTGGCGGCGGAGGCGGCCGAGCAGGTGGTGCGCCTGGCCAGCCACCCGCGTCGACCTGCCAGTACGCCAGATCGGCGCGCGCCTGGGCCTGCTCCGCCGGCCCGATCGGCGGCACCACGCCGGTCCGCGCCACCTCGTAG
>NZ_JBFAIU010000114.1:0-21394 GCF_040654855.1 Asanoa sp. NPDC050611 | reverse complement strand
AGTGGCGGTGGGTCGTCGTCTGCGATCTCTGCCATGCCTATCGTGTGGAAGATCGCGCCTGCTGCTCGCTCGATGGCTTGGAGGGTGGGTAGGTCCGTCCGCCCCTTGGCCGCCGCGGCCCGAGTCACCCGCGCGGGCGGCGGCAACGGCGAAGACAGCGCGTTCCAGCGCGTACCCGCGGTCGTCGGCGCCGCCCTTGACCTCGGCGTTGCACTCGGCGGCGGCGCGCATGGCGGTGACGAGGCCCTCCGGGGTCCAACCGCGAGCCTGGCGCTGGGCGCGCTCGATCTTCCACGCGGGCATGCCGAGCGCGCTCGCCATCTGATAGGCGTTGCCACGCCCCGCCGAAGCGACCCGCGCGACCGTGCGGACGCCGTCGGCGATCGCGTCGGCAATCGGGACCGGGTCGACGCCGACGTGCAGTGCCCAGCGCAACGCCTCGAGGGCGGCGGGCACGTCGCCGACCATCGCGGCGTCGGCCACGGTGAAGCCACTCACCTCGGCCCGGCCGCGGTAGTAGCGCGCCACCGTCGCGGCGTCGATCCGGCCCTCGACGTCGGCGAGCAACTGCGAGCAGGCGGCCGCCAGCTCCCGTAGGTCGTTGCCCACGGCGGCCAGCAAGGCCTCCGCGGCCTCCTCGGAGCCGCGGGTGCTCCCCCGCCGAAGCTCCTCCCGGACGAACGCCACTCGGTCGCGGTGGGACTTGAGCTTCGCGGCGGCCACCACGTCGGCGCCGGCCTGGCGGAGGCCGTCAGCCAACGCCTTGGCCCGGCCACCACCGGTGTGCGTGACGACCAGCGTCACCTCGGGATCCGGGTGCTTCGCATAGTCGAGCAGCGCCGCCACCAGGTCCTTGCGGGCGTCCTGGCCGCCGCGCACGACCACGAGGCGGCGACCGCCGAACAGCGACGGGCTGACCATCTCGGCCAGCTCACCCGCGGCGAGCGTGTTGGCCTCGTACTGCCGCACATCGGTGGACGCGTCAGCCGCCTTCGCGACCTCGACAGCCCTCTCCACGGCGCGCGCCACCAGCAGTTCCTCGTCGCCGAGCACGAGTTGAATTGAGGGAAGGGCGCCGGTCACCGGGCCATACTCGCACGCGCCCCTGACTGACCGAACGTCCTCACCCATATGAGTTGTCGATCACTCATCAACCGCAAATCCCGACAAATTGTTGTCCGTCATGGGCTGTGCCATGATGCGTCGATCATCCCGTACACGGGATCAGCCTCGACCGCCCGGGCTGCCCGACGAAACGACCGCGAGACCACCTCCCCTCCGGACGACTGCCAGGTCACCGCCCAGGTCGGTGCGCAACACCCGCGCGCCGTCGCTGGTCAGGCGGGCGAGCAACGCCGGGTTCGGATGACCGTAATCGTTATCGACGCCGACCGACACGAGCGCCACCACCGGGTCGACCGCGTCCAGGAACGCCGGCTCCTGGTACGCACTGCCGTGGTGCGCCACCTTGAGCACCTGGGCCCGCAGCGCCGCCGCGCCATAGTGGTCGATGGTCGCCCGCTGCTCCTCCTCCTCGGCGTCGCCGGGAAGCATGACCCCCACCCCGCCGACGGTCGCCCGGAGAACGAGGGAGTTGTTGTTCGGATCAGACCGTGTTCCGGACATCTCCACCGGCGGTCCCAGCACCAGGAGGTCCACCGACCCCACCGACGACCGCCACCCCGCGTCGACCGGCATGACGACCGCCCGCGCTTCCCCGGCCACACCGACGACGAGGTCCCGACCGCTGTCCGGCTCCGCGTGGCGTGGTGTGGCGACAGCCTCGATCCGCCGCCCGCGCCCGATCCCGTCCACGCCGCCCACATGGTCGGCGTGGAAGTGGCTCACCACGAACAGGCGCACGGTGCGTACACCCAGCCGGTCCAGGCACGCGTCGGCCGACGCCGGGTCGGGGCCGGCGTCGATCACGATCGCGGCCGCCCCGCCCACCGGTAGCACCGCCATGTCGCCCTGGCCGACATCGCACGCCACGACCACCCAGCCGGCCGGGGGCCAGGTGCTGGTGAGGAGTCGCACCGGCAGCGCGCCGACGACCGCCGCCACTGCCACGACCGCCACGAGCCGCCGCGCGAGCCGGCGCCGCATGACGACGAGCAGGACCACGGTGAGCACACCCATCAGCACCCCGCCGCTCACGCCACCCGGCCACGGGAGGCTGCCCATCGGCGTCGCCGCTCCATGGCGGGCGATGAGCACAAGCCACTGGGCCGGCCAATGCGCCACCCAGGCGAGGAACCCCGCTCCGGCGGGCCAGAAGGACGACGTGATCGTCGCGAAGACGCCGAGGACGGTCGCGGGTGCTACGGCCGGCGCGGCGAGCAGGTTGGCCGGTATCGACACCAGGCTGACCGCGCCGGAAAGCCCCGCGACGACCGGGCCGCAGGTCACCTGTGCGGCAGCGGGGATCGCGAGCGCCTCGGCCAGACCCGGCGGAACGCGCCGGCGGCGCAGCCAGTCCCGCATCTTCGGCGCGAGCAGCAGCAGGCCGCCGGTCGCCAGTACGGATAGCGCGAAGCCAGCGTCGCCCGCGAGGTCAGGGTCGACGACCACGAGCACAACGATCGCCGCGGCCAATGCCGGCACCGCGGCCCGCGACCGCCCGCTGGCCAACGCCAACAACCCGATCGCGCCCATGGTGGCCGCGCGCACGACACTGGGCGACGGCCGGACGAGAATCACGAACCCGACCAGCGCGAGCCCACAAAGGATGGCAGCCGTCCACCGGCCGGCCCGGCACCAACGGGCGAGGAGAAGCACGAATCCGATCACGATCGCGACGTTCGCTCCGGAAACCGCGGTCAGGTGCGTGAGGCCGGTGGTCTTGAAGTCGTCGGCCACCGCCGGGTCGAGCCGGCTGGTGTCCCCGAGTACGAGCCCCGGCAGCAGGCCGCCGGCCTCGGGTGGCAGGGTCACGCACGCCCGCTGGAGACCGGAACGGAGCGATCCGGCGGCCCGCTGCGCCCAGGACGACCGCCCGACCAGCTCAGGGGCGGCGCTGGAGGAGATGACCGCCGCGGTCAGGTCGCCGCCGCGTGGTTGGCCGAGCCTGCCTTCCACGCGTACGCGCTGGCCAGGCAGCGGTTCACCCCACGCCTGGTGCGTGGCGAACACGAGGATCCGGGCCCTTACCGCGACCTGGTTCTGATCGGCGCCTACCGGCCGCAGCCAACGCAGGTCGCCGACGACGACGTACATCGGCCGGTTCCCGCCCCCGACCAGCCGCGGGTCGTCACGCACGACCACCTCGGCCACCACGGAGGCCCGCCGGTCGGCGAACGCCGCGATCTCGGGCGCGTCCCGCACCGCGACGCGGGCCGCCGTGGCGCCTGCGCCGCAGACAACGCCGAGCAGTACTGCCGCGGCGACGTGCCGGCCCACCATGCCCTGAGCTATCTCACGCCCGCGCCACAACAGCCAGCTGGTCAGCGCCGCGCCTTCGGGGGCGGGCTCCGCAGGGCGCACTCGGCCGCTCGTGACTCGCCCTGCGTTCAGCACTGCCCGAGCACCACCGCCGACGTCCCGGTCACCGACGCGCGTCCCGACCCCACCGGCACCCGGATCGCGTACCTGGGATGGCCGCGCAACAACCAACGACGCTCGGGCATTCGTTCTTCGGCCCAATGCCAGCGGCGAGCTTCCACCCACCGGCTCGGCGCGATGGAAGCGGTTGTTCCACAGCAGAAGCACCCCTCCGACCGCGGCTGCGACTGCGGCCGTCAGGGCGCTGGTGCGGGCACTCAGGTACAGCGCCACCAGTGCGCTCAGCCACGTGCCGAGGGCCATGCCCACCAAGCGCAGGTCCGGTGGCGGCCGCTCGTGTCCCGGGTCGGTGGTCATACCGTCACCAGGTCCTTCAGTTCCTCGAACCGGCTGGCGCCGATGCCGTCGACATTGCGCAGGTCGCCGACCGACTTGAAGCCGCCCTTGGCCGTGCCCGACCCGCCGGCTGGCGCGGCTGGCGCCGGTGCGGCTCGAGCGGCGGGATCTTCATCCGGACCTCCTTCTCACAGGTCACCGTGACCGGCTCGCCGTGATGGGTGAGGTCGAGACTGGCGTCCGTCTCGCCGTTGCGCAGCGAATAGGTCGCCTCGTGCTGCCGCACGTCGACCCGCAGCCGCATGCCCCGCCACATCAGCGCGAACTCCAGCCGGCTGATCCGGGCCGGCAGCCGCGGTGCGAAGGTCAGCTGCTCCTCGTGGTCGCGCATGCCGCCGAAGCCCGCCACCAGCCCCAGCCACGCACCGGCCAGCGCCGCGATGTGCAGCCCCTCCCGGGTGTTGTTGTGGATGTCGTGGAGGTCCATCAGCGCCGCTTCGCCGAGGTAGTCGTGCGCCAGCTCGAGATAACCGACCTCGGCCGCGACGACCGCCTGCGTGCAGGCCGACAGCGACGAGTCGCGCACCGTGCGCCGCTCGTAGTAGTCGAAGTTGCGCAGCTTCTGCTCGTCGGTGAACGCGTCGCCGGCCCAATGCATGGCCAGGACCAGGTCGGACTGCTTGACCACCTGGCGCCGGTAGAGGTCGAAGTACGGGTAGTTGAGCAGCAGCGGGTAGTTCTCCGGCGGCGTGTTGTCGAAGTCCCACTCCTGATAGCGGGTGAAGCCCTCGACCTGCGGGTGCACACCCAGTTCCTCGTCGTACGGGATGTGCATGTTGGCGGCCGCGTCCCGCCAGGCCGCGGTCTCCTCGTCGTCGACGCCGAGCCGCCAGGCCCGCTCGCTGTGCCGGTTGACGCAGGCCGCGGCCTCCAGCATGTTCCGCCGCGCCATCAGGTTGGTGTAGATGTTGTCGTTCTTGACCGCCGTGTACTCGTCGGGGCCGGTCACCCCGTCGATGTGGAACTTGCCGTGGCGGTCGTGGTGGCCGAGCGAGTGCCAGAGCCGGGCCGTCTCGACCAGCAGCTCCAGGCCGATCTCGCGCTCGAAGTCGTCGTCGCCGGTGGCCTGCACGTAACGGCGGACCGCGTCGGCGATGCCGGCGTTGACGTGGAACCCGGCCGTGCCGGCCGGCCAGTAGCCCGAGCACTCCTGGCCGCGGATGGTCCGCCACGGGAACGCGGCGCCCCGCAGGCCGAGCTGTTTGGCCCGGTCGCGGGCCATCTCCAGGGTGGCGTGCCGCCAGCGCAGGGCGTGCGCCACCGCCACCGGTTGGGTGTACGTCAGCACCGGCAGCGCGAACATCTCGGTGTCCCAGAAGACGTGGCCGTCGTAGCCGGGGCCGGTCAGCCCCTTGGCGGCGATCGGCCGCAGCTCGGCCCGGGCACCGGCCTGCAGCACGTGGAACAGGCCGAACCGGACCGCCTGCTGCACCTCGGAGTCGCCCTCGACCTGCACGTCGGCGGCGTCCCAGAACGTGTCGAGGTATTCCCGCTGCTCGCGGACCAGCCCGTCCCAGCCGGAGAACTCGGCGGCGGCCAGTGCGGCGCTGACCTGGTCGCGGATCGCGGGCAGCGAGCGCCGGCTGGACCAGCCGTAGGCCAGCAGCTTGACCACGACCAGCTTCTCGCCGGGCTTGAGGACACAGGCGATCGTCGTACGGGCCCAGTCGTCGTGCGACTCGGTGTTGATGTTGGTCTTGGCCGGGCCCTGGATCTCGTGGTGCATCGCGGCACCGACCCGCAGACCACTGCGCTTGGTACGGTGGATCAGCAGGCCGCGGGTCTGGTCGGTGACCCGTTCCTCGATCTGCAGCGGGCGCTCCAGCACCGCGGCGACCCGGGGGTCGCGGCTCTGACCCGGCAGCTCCTCGTTGGCGACCAGCTCCGACTGGACGATCAGCCGCAGCGGCTCGTCGACCGCCTCGACCTCGTACCGGATGGCGGCGATCGACCGCTGCGTGAACGAGACCAGCCTGGTGCTGCGCACCTTGACCGCGCGGCCGGCGGGTGAGCGCCAGTGCACGACCCGGTCCAGGGTGCCGGCCCGCAGGTCGAGCACCCGGGAGTGCGCGTCGAGCTCGCCGTAGCGCACGTCGAACGGCTCGTCGTCGACGAGCAGCCGGACCAGCTTGCCGTTGGTCACGTTGACCACCGTCTGGCCCGACTCGGGGAACCCGTAGCCGGCCTCGGCGTACGGCAGCGGGCGCAGCTCGTAGAACGAGTTGAGATAGGTGCCGGGGAGACCGTGCGGCTCGCCCTCGTCGAGGTTGCCGCGCATCCCGATGTGCCCGTTGCCGAGCGCGAAGACCGACTCGGCCTGCGCCAGCACGTCCAGGTCGAGCCTCGTCTCGCGGACGTGCCACGCCTCGACCGGATAGGCCCGCTCGCGGATCATGCCGTGCCCTCCAGCAGTTCGGAAAGGTCGCGCACGACGACGTCGGCGCCGTGTGCCTTCAGGTCGGCGCCGTGGGTGCCACCCACCCGGTCAACGCCGATCACCAGGCCGAAGTTGCCGGCCCGACCGGCCTCCACCCCGGCGAGTGCGTCCTCGAAGACGGCCGCCTGTGCGGGCGCGACGCCGAGCAGCTCGGCACCGCGCAGGAAGGTGTCCGGCTTCGGCTTTCCGGGCAGCTTCTCGGCCCGCGCGACGTTGCCGTCGACCCGGGCCTGGAGCAGCTCGCCGAGGCCGGTGATCCGGAGGATGTCGGGCGTGTTGGCGCTGGCCGACACGACCGCCGTCTTGAGGCCGGCCGCGCGGGCCGCGTGCAGGTAGGCCACCGAACCGTCGTAGACGGCCACGCCGTCGTCGCGGATCCGGCGGACCAGCACCGCGTTCTTGCGGTTGCCGACGCCGTTGACGGTCTCGGCCTCTGGTGGGTCGTCGGGATCACCCTCCGGGAGGGTGATCCCGCGGGACGCGAGAAACGTCCGCACGCCGTCGGCCCGGGTGCGGCCGTCGACGTATTTCGGATAGTCGGAACGAGGGTCGAAAGCCGTGAACGGCTCGCCGGTCTCGGCGGAGCGCCGGCGGAGGAATTCGTCAAAAGTCTCGGTCCACGCCGCGTTGTGAACGGTCGCGGTCTGCGTGAGCACCCCGTCCATGTCGAACAGGCAGGCGGTCACGTGATCGGGTAGCCCCAGCACGGGTCAAATCTAGTCGAACCCACAGAACGCGATGTTACGTGGATCACCCTGCCTGCTGGCCGTGGTCGTGACCTCCCGTGCCGCCCACACGGCCCGCCTGCTGCCCCGGCTCGACGACCACGAACTGGCCCATCATGCCGTCGTCCTCGTGCATGAGCAGGTGGCAGTGGTACATGTACGGCATGTCCGGGTCGGCGTAATCCGCGAATCGCAGGATGATCCGCACCTCGCCTTTAGGCGGCAGGAAAACGGTGTCCTTCCAGCCCCCGAGCGCCGCGGGTGGCCGCTCACCGTCGACCGACAACACCTGGAACTGCACATCGTGCACGTGGAAGTTGTGGCGCTGCCCGTCGGTGTTCCGGACCGTCCAGATCTCGGTGGTGCCCTTCTCGACGACCGCGTCGATCCGGTCGAGGTCCATCTGGTCGTCGTTGATGTTGGTGCCATTGAGCTTGAAGTCGCGGTTGACCGTCGCGGTCGCGGGGTCGAGCCGGTCGAAGTCGCCGAACGCGTCGGGGACCGTGCCGACGTGCCGCAGGCGGGCCGCCGCCCGGAACTCGAGCACGTCGAACTGGTCCTTGCCACCGTCGAAGTTCCGGCCTCCGGCGGCGGGCGGGAAGCTGCGCAGCACGATCCGTTCGCCGGCCCGGAACGGCACGACCAGTTCGGCGCGCTCGCCGGGGGACAGCCGGATCCGGGTCACGGTGACCGGCGCGGGCAGCAGGCCGCCGTCCGTGGCGATCAGCTGGACCGGTCGTTCGTCGGCGAGGCCGAAGGCGTACGTGCGGGAGACCGACGCGTTGAGCAGCCGCAGCCGGACGCGGTCGGTGCGCACGTCGAGGTAGGGGCCGTAGGTGCCGTTGACCAGCAGCCGATCGCCGGTGTTGTGGTCCCGGATCTCGCCCTTGTGCAGCGACTTGTCCTGGACGATCAGCGGGATGTCGTCGACGCCGTAGTCGTGCGGGAGGACCCGCTGGGCCGGTGTGTCGTCGTCCAGGATGAACAGGCCGGCCAGGCCCTGGTTGACGTGCTCGCGGGTGCGGCCGTGGGGGTGCGGGTGGTACCAGAGGGTGGCCGCCGGCTGGTTGATCGTCCAGGCGGGCGACCAGGTCGCGCCCGGGCGCACCGGCTGGTGCGGGCCGCCGTCGCAGCGGGCGGGCAGGTGCATGCCGTGCCAGTGGACGCTGGTCTCCTGCTTGAGGTTGTTGACGACGTTGACCATGACCTGTTCACCGCGCCGGGCGCGCAGGGTCGGCCCGAGGTAGTCCCCGTTGAAGCCCAGCGTGCTGGTGGTGCCCTCGATGCCGAAGTCGCGGTGGCCGCGCCGGGCGTGCAGGTTGAACACGCGGCGGCCGGCGTCGTCGATCTGCGACTCGGCCAGCGGGGGGATCAGCAGCGGCCGGGCGAAGTCGACCTGCCCGACGGTGTCGATGGTGGCGCAGGCGGAGAGCCCGGTGCCGGTCGCGACCAGGAACGTTCCACCTAGTACGCCGGTCAGGACGCTTCTGCGGCGCATGAGTCCGTACCTCCATAGGGTTGGATTTCTACATGTAGGCTGCCTTCCTATGCCTCGATGCGTCCATGGCTGCGCGGCGGTTTGGGGGCTGGTTCCGGGCGACCCCTAGGTGGGTGGCTGCTTCCAGTTGACATGTGATTGAGTCACACATATGTTGAGGGCATGACCGAGATCATGGAAACGAAGCTCGAGATCACCTCGTGGGACGAGAAGCCCTACCGCGAGTTCGACGACGGCCGGAAGTTCTCCAGGGCGGAGGTCAAGCTCGGGGGTGCTGACGGTCTGACCGGGGGGTCGTTCGAGTCGCTGCTCTACTACCGGGCCGACGGCACGAGTGAATACGTGTCCATCATGGAGATCACCGGGACGCTCGGCGGTCGGACGGGCAGCTTCGTGCTGCAGGGGGCCGGCACCTACGACGGCACGACCGCCCGGGTCACGACGACGATCGTGCCGGGCTCGGGCACCGGCGAGCTGGCCGGGATCAGCGGGTCGGCATCGAGCGTGTCCACGCACGCCGACTACCCGCACATGCCACTGACCATCCGGTACGACCTGGCGTGAACGACCCGCTCGATCACCAGGCCAACCTGCTCGGCGCGTTCGCGATGGCGGTAGCGGACCGCACGACGGCAGCGGTGGCGGCCGCGGGGGAACCGAACCCCACGGCTGCCGCCGCGCTGTCGGCGTTGCTGCATTTCCTTGACCGGCCGACGATCGACCAGTTGCGGCGGGTGCTGGGGCTGACCCCGTCGGGCGCTGTCCGTCTGGTCGATCGGCTCGCGGAGGCGGGGCTGGTTACCCGGGGGCCGGGTGCTGACGGCCGGTCGCGGGCGGTGTCGCTGACGCCGTCGGGGCGCGCGGCGGCCGAACGGGTCTCCGCGGCGCGCGCGGGCGCGTTGCGCGCGGCGTTGTCGGGGCTGTCGGCGGCTGAGCGGTCCACTCTGGACGGATTGCTCGGGCGCGTGATGGGCGGCATCGTGGCGGAGAAGGAAGGCGGCGCGTGGCTGTGCCGCCTGTGCGACCTGACGGCGTGCGGCCGCGACACTGGCCAGTGCCCGACGGCCAACGCGGCCGCTGTCAAATACGGCGCCGCCGCCGTCCGCCGGGACCAGCCTTCAGCTCCGGACTGAAAATCCGCTCAGATTGGTCTGAGCCTGCGGTGAACCTTCGCGTGGCTGCTCGGTACTCATCGACATGAGACCAACGATCCGGCTCCACGGGGGACGCACGAGGTGTGGCACGTGGCGCGCCCCGCCGTCAGATGACGCAGAACTCGTTGCCCTCGACGTCGTGCATGACGATCCAGAAGCCGTCTGGGCCGTCGACCCGGCGTGCCACCTGAGCGCCCGCCGCTGACAGTCGGGCGGCCTCCGCTTCGATGCGGCGCCGGCGGTCCTCGTCGGTCAGGCCCTAGCGACCTTGATGTCGAGGTGCAGGCGGTTCTTGCCGGCCTTCGGCTCCGGGACCCGGTTGAAGAAGATGGTCGGCCGGTGGCCGGTGCGGTCGACGAGGGTGCGGGCCAGGTTCCGCTGATCTTCGGGGACACCGTTGGCGTCGGCCCACTCCTGCCACGTCGCGAAACCGTCCGGCGGGCCGTGCGGGAAGTCGTAGCCGGGCAGGGCCGCCAGCCAGAATCTGGCGACCCGGTCCGGGTCGGCGCAGTCGAAGACGACGTCGAGGTCGAAGGTCTCCGACACGAGGCTAGAGGTGCGAGATGGTTCGGATGATCTCCGCGTAGAAGTTGCCTTCGATCTCGCGGAAGAGGGCGAACGGGGAGTCCGGGTTGCCGAAGAACGGGCGCAGTGTCCACGCGAGTTGGGTGCCGACGAAGCCGAACAGGAGGATCCAGATGTAGAGCAGGGTCATGCTCGCGGGGCGCTCGGTGGCGACGCCGACCGGGGTGCGGGTCGACCGGTAGCGCTGGAGCTCCGGGTCCCAGACGCGCTCATCCGATCCGCGCTGGGCGACCAGCACCGGCAACGCCGGCGCCGGGGCGGCCGCGACCGGGGCGCTGTCGCCGTTGGCGACCGCCGCGCCGACGGATGCGTTGGTCGAGGCGCCGGTCGGAGCGCCAACCGTGGCGCTGACCGGGGCGCCGACCGTCGCGGGCGTCTTTTCGGCGGGCACGGTGACGGGCGCGGCGGCTGCGACCTCGGCGGAGGTCGCGGTGGAGGCTGCGGTCGGCGCGGTGGCCGGCTCGGGGGGGGACGAAGCGGTGGCCGACGCGCCGACCAGGGCCGGCTCCGGTGCCGGCGCGGGGCTCAGCAGGCCGTGCGCGTGCAGCACCTGCATGCCACCGGTCAGGAAGCGCAGGCCGACGATCGCCGACAGGGCCAGGATCGACACGTTGAGGAGCTTGAAGAACCCGTAGTCCGGCGCGGTGATGAGGAAGAACAGGCTGATCGGTGCGAACGCCACGGCCAGCATGGCGGTCACGGTGATCGCCACCATCACCAGGGACACCGCCTGCTTGATGGAGAGGCGGGCGCCGAAGACCAGGTTGAACAGGTAGAGCGTGGGGAGGCAGATGGCCAGCGTGACAAGGAAGAGCAGCGGGAGCTTCACCGCCGAGGTGAGTGCCATGAGGGGGCCGTTGAAGAAGCCGAGCACGGCGCCGTAGACCGCGAGGGCCGTGGCCGAGCTCGCGAGCATCTGCACGGTGAGGCGGTTCAGGTCGCGTTCGTCGACGATCTGCTGCCAGATGCTGCCGCGGTCGCGCAGGATCCGTTCGATGATCAGCAGCCCGGGGCTGTTTGCCGGCACGGTGGCCATCCTCTCTGGACTCACGTGGCGACAGACGCTAGACCACCGGCCTGGTCAGCGCCACCCCACATCGATGCGGTCACCGCGATCGTCGAAAAAGTGCAGGGCATCCATGCGTACGGAGACCGAAAGGGCGGTGCCGGGCTGCACGTTCGGGTATGGCGCGAGGCGGACCGCCAGCTCCGCCGGGCGCCGGTGGTGGCGGCCCTCGTCGCTCAGCACGCTGGTGCGGGAACGCGACCCCCGCGCCTCGCTCGCCACGCCAGGGACGCCGGCGCGGCTGGTGAGCCGCTGCATCGCGTGCCCGAACCGGCGCAGTGGGCCGCCCTCGGTGGCCGGCTCGGCCGGTGCCTGGCCCATCTCGTCGACGACGACCGCGGTCGCGCCGATGTCGAGGAACGCCAGCGACTCGTGCCCGTGGTGCTCGAGGTAGCGGATCCGGCCCTGCAGCACGTCGCCCTGGGTGTTGGGGGCGACCGGGGTCAGCGCCTCCGCGCGCAGCCCGATCACGATCCGCTCGCCGTGGTAGTGCGCGACCGCCCGCGCCCGGATGTCGTCCCAGGGCAGATAGAGCGCCTGGTCGCCGAGGTTGAGGGTCACGTACCGGTCGAGGTGGACGTAGACCGACGCCTCCAGCAGGTTCATCCGCGGGCTGCCCAGGAAGGCGGCGACGTAGAGGGTGGCGGGGCGGCCGTACACCTGGGTGGGTGTGCCGACGTCCTGCAGGACGCCGCGACGCATGATCGCGACCCGGTCGGCCATGGTCAGCGCCTCGGCCTGGTCGTGCGTCACGTAGATCGTGCTGACGCCGAGCTCGCGGACCAGGCCCGAGATCTCCGCCCGCAGCTCGGCCCGCAGGCCACTGTCGAGGTTGGACAACGGCTCGTCCATCAGGAACAGGCCGGGCCGGCGCACGATCGCGCGGCCCATCGCCACCCGCTGGCGCTGGCCGCCGGAGAGCTGGTTGGGCTTGCGGCCGAGCACGTCGCCGATGCCGAGGGCGCTGGCGACGTCGGCCACCCGCTCGCCGCGCGAGGTCGGCTCGACCTTCGACAGCCGCAGTGGGAAGCCGATGTTCTCGCCGACCGACATGTGTGGATAGAGCGCGAAGTCCTGGAACACCATCGCGATCCGGCGCTCGCGTGGCGGCAGGTCGTTGGCCAGCTCGCCGTCGAGGAGGATGGCGCCCGTGGTCGGGTCCTCCAGACCGGCGACCATCCGCAGCACGGTTGACTTGCCACAGCCGGACGGCCCGAGCAGCACCATGAACTCGCCGTCATTGACGTCGAGGCTGACGTTGTCGACCGCGACCGTTCCGTCCGGAAAGATCTTGGTCACGTCTTTGAGCGCGACGGTGGTCACCGTCTCCTCCCCAAGGTCGGTTCCCCGCGTTGCCGACGGAAGTCCTCATATGTCATCCCGCTGTCGCGGCATGCCATCTTCCGGTCATGACTGTGACGAGAGTTACTCGAATATCCCATCGGGTAAACGTGCCATGTTCAGCCTGTGACAATCTGACTACCTGTATTGACCACGATGGTTCCCGGCTCGACGGGGAGTGTTCGCGCTGTGCCAGATCCGTTGATCATGGTCCAGGCCGAGCGCGCGAGATCGCGAACTGTCAAGTGATACGCAAGCTGGCCCGCCTCCGCTAGCCTCAGCAGTCGGCAGATCGAGCGAGGGGGCGGGGATGCGACTGACGGTGGGGGTGCTCACCTACCGCAGTGCGGCCAACCTGGCGCCACTGCTCGCCGCGCTGCCCGCGGGCCTCGCCGGCGTCGACGACTGGCGGCTCGTCGTCGTCGACAGCGGCTCCTTCGACGACACCCTGACCGTCGCCAAGGACCTGGCGCCCGAGGCGACCCTGGTCCAGCTAGACAGCAACCGCGGCTTCGCCGCCGCGGCCAACGTGGTCGCCGAGGTCGATCCGGCGGCCGACGCCGTGCTGATCCTCAGCCCGACCACGCGCCTGCGGCCCGGCTGCGCCGCACAACTGCTGGCCGCGCTGGCCGAGCCGGGCGTCGGCATCGCGGTGCCCCGGCTGATCGGCCGGGACGGTGGGTTCAAGACCTCGCTGCGCCGCCGGCCGACCGTCGGGCGCGTGGTCGCCGAGGCCGTCCTGGGCGGCAACCGGGCCAGCCGGCTCGGCCGCGGTGAGCTGATCGCCGACCCGGCCGGCTACGACCGCGACACCCGGGCCGACTGGGCCACCGGCGCCGTGACCATGTTCAGCCGCGCCTGCCTGACCGCGACCGGCCCCTGGGACGAGAGCTTCTTCCTCTACAGCGAGGAGACGGAGTTCGCCCTGCGGGCCGCCGACCACGGCTTCCGGCTGGCGTTCGTGCCCGAGGCGGAGGCGGTGCACAACGGCGGCGACGCCCGCAACGTGCCCGCGCTCTGGGGCATCATGGTCGCCAACCGGGTCCGGCTCCACGCCATGCGGCACGGCCCGGCGGCGGCCACCGCCTTCTGGGCGGCGATCACGCTCGGCGAGGCCGCCCGCGCGGTGCGTGACCGCAACCACCGTTACGCCACCCGCAAGCTGTTGCGGGAGCGCAAGTCGTTGGTCCGGGGTCGGCCGGCCGTCGTCCCGGGTGATCTTCGCTGACGCAGCTGACCCACGCCCGCCGTCACCCTGTGGCGAGCCGGATTCGGCACTAGCGTGGAGGCATGACTGACGTGACGGCTGGAATCTCGGTGCAGCCACCGGACCCGGCCGAGGGCAGTCACGTCGAGCGCGGCATCGTCGAGCACCCCACCTCGGACGACTTCCACCACGCCCGAACCGTGCCGGTCGACCAGACCTGGTTCCAGCGTGCCGTCTTCTACGAGGTGCTGGTCCGTGCGTTCGCCGACTCCGACAGTGACGGCTCCGGCGACCTGCGCGGGCTCATCGACAAGCTCGACTACCTGGCCTGGCTGGGGGTGGACTGCCTCTGGCTCCCGCCGTTCTACGACTCGCCCCTGCGCGACGGCGGCTATGACATCCGGGACTTCTACAAGGTGCTGCCCGAGTTCGGCACCGTCGACGACTTCGTGGCCCTGCTCGACGCCGCGCACAAGCGGGGCATCCGGGTGATCACCGACCTGGTCATGAACCACACCTCGGACCAGCACCCCTGGTTCCAGGAGTCCCGGCGGGACCCGGACGGGCCGTACGGCGACTTCTACGTCTGGAGCGACAGCGACGACCGGTACGCGGACGCCCGGATCATCTTCGTCGACACGGAGGAGTCGAACTGGACGTTCGACCCGGTCCGCCGGCAGTTCTACTGGCACCGGTTCTTCTCGCACCAGCCCGACCTCAACTACGCCAACCCGGCCGTGCAGAACGCGATGCTCGACGTCCTGCGGTTCTGGCTCGACCTCGGCATCGACGGCTTCCGGCTCGACGCCGTGCCGTACCTCTTCGAGTCCGAGGGCACCAACTGCGAGAACCTCCCGGAGACCCACGCGTTCCTGCGGCACTGCCGCAAGGTGATCGACGACGAGTTCCCCGGCCGGGTGCTGCTCGCGGAGGCCAACCAGTGGCCCGCCGACGTGGTCGCCTACTTCGGCGACACCGAGTCCGGCGGCGACGAGTGCCACATGGCGTTCCATTTCCCGCTGATGCCCCGCATCTTCATGGCGGTCCGGCGCGAGTCGCGCTTCCCGATCTCCGAGATCCTGGCCAACACGCCGGCCATCCCGGCCAACTGCCAGTGGGGGATCTTCCTGCGTAACCACGACGAGCTGACGCTCGAGATGGTCACGGACGAGGAACGCGACTACATGTACACCGAGTACGCCAAGGACCCGCGGATGAAGGCCAACATCGGCATCCGCCGGCGGCTCGCGCCGTTGCTCGAGAACGACCGCAACCAGCAGGAGCTGTTCACCGCCTTGTTGCTCTCCCTGCCGGGATCTCCGGTGCTCTACTATGGCGACGAGATCGGCATGGGTGACAACATCTGGCTCGGTGACCGCGACGGTGTCCGCACGCCCATGCAGTGGACGCCCGACCGCAACGCCGGTTTCTCCACCTCGACCCCCGGCCGGATCTACTTGCCGGTCAACCAGGACCCGATCTACGGTTACCAGTCTGTGAACGTCGAGGCGCAGCGCGACAGCTCGACGTCGTTGCTCAACTGGACGCGGCTGATGCTGTCGGTGCGCCGCCGGCACGACTCGTTCGCGGTCGGCACGTTCCAGGAGATGGGCGGGTCCAACCCGGCCGTGCTGGCATTCCTGCGCCACCATGAAGACGACGTCGTGCTCTGCGTCAACAACCTTTCCCGCTTCCCCCAACCCATCGAGCTGAACCTGCAGGCATGGTCGGGCTACTCGCCGATCGAGCTGACCGGTCGCGTCCTGTTCCCCCGGATCGGCCAGCTGCCTTACCTGCTCACCCTGCCCGGGCATGGTTTCTACTGGTTCCAGCTCACCCCACCGTCCGAAGAGGACGACCCGACTCGGGCGGCCGAACGGAACATGGAGGACTCATGACTTTGCCGTACGCCGACTGGCTGCCGCAGCAGCGGTGGTATGCCGGACGCGGCCGGACCCTCCACAGTGTCACGCCCGTCGCGGTCACTGCCCTCCGCGAGTCGCTCGACCACGTCCTGCTCGACGTCGCCTACGCGGACGGCGGCACCGAGCGATACCAGCTCTACGTCGGCTGGGACGCCGAGCCGCGCCCGGAGTTCACCGGCGCCGCCACCATCGGCGTCGACCACGGGGCCGACCGCACCGGCTACGACGCGCTCTACGCCGAGTGGGCCGCCCGCGCGCTGCTCGAGTGCATCGACCAGGACGCGGTCGTCGGCCGGTTGCTGTTCCGACGCGAGCCGGAGGCCAAGCTGCCGCTGGAGGCGCCCGCCCGGGTCGCCGACACCGAGCAGAGCAACACCAGCGTCGTCTTCGATCGGGCCGCGATCCTCAAGGTGTTCCGCCGGGTCGTCGCCGGGGTCAACCCGGACGTCGAGCTCAACCGGGTGCTCGCCCGGGCCGGCTGCCCCAACGTCGCCCAGTTGCTGGGCGCCGTCGAGAGCACCGACGAGCACGGCGAGCCGGTCTCGTTGGGCATGCTCACCGCGTACGCGGAGAACTCCGCCGAAGGCTGGGCGATGGCCACCACCAGCGTGCGCGACCTGTTCGCGGAGGCGGACCTGGCGGCCGACGAGGTGGGCGGCGACTTCTCGGCCGAGTCCTACCGGCTCGGCGAGGCGGTCGCGGTCGTGCACCGCACGCTGGCCCAGGAGCTGGGCAGCGAGACGATCGACTTCCCGGTCGACCGGATGCTGGCCCGGCTGGACCGCGCCGTGGCCTTCGTGCCCGAGCTCGAGCCCTATGTGGAACCCGCGACCGCCGCGTTCCGGGCGGTCGGCGGCGAGCGGATGACCGTCCACCGGGTGCACGGCGACCTGCACCTCGGTCAGGTGCTCCGGACGCCCAAGACCTGGCTGCTGATCGACTTCGAGGGCGAGCCCGGCCAGCCGATCGAGGAGCGGCGCCGGCCCGACTCGCCGCTGCGCGACATCGCCGGGATGCTGCGCTCGTTCGAGTACGCACCGCACCACCTGATCGTCGACCAGCCCGACGACGCCCAGGTGGTCTACCGGGCGCGGGAGTGGGCCGACCTCAACCGGCGCGCGTTCTGCGACGGCTACGCGAGCGCGGCGGGCGAGGATCCGCGCTCCCGGCCCGCCCTGCTGGGCGCGTTCGAGCTCGACAAGGCGATCTACGAGGCGGCGTACGAGGCCCGCTTCCGACCGAGCTGGCTGCCCATCTCGTTGCGCTCGGTGGCCCGCCTGCTGAGTTAGGTTGGCCGGGTGCTGGTCACGCTCGCGGTGGAGAACTACCGGTCACTGCGCCGGCTGGTCCTGCCGTTGCGCCGGCTCAACGTCGTGACCGGCGCCAACGGCACGGGCAAGTCGAGCCTCTACCGCACGCTGCGGCTGCTCGCGGAGTCCGCGCGCAACGGCGCGGTGGCGGCCCTGGCCCGGGAGGGCGGGCTGCCGTCGACGCTGTGGGCCGGCCCGGAGACGGTCGGGCGCGCCGTGCGCGAGGGCGAGCACCCGCTACAGGGCACCGTGCGGACGCAGTCGGTGGCGCTGCGGTTGGGTTTCGCCACCGAGTCGTTCGGCTACGCGGTCGACCTGGGTCTGCCGCAGATCCGCGGCGACCGGAGCCTGTTCGCGCTCGACCCGGAGATCAAGTGCGAGTGCACGTGGTCGGGCCCGGTGCTGCGGCCGGCAACGCGGCTGACCGAGCGGAAGAACGCCGCGGTCAGTGTGCGGGGCAAGGACGGCGGGTGGCGGCTGACCGAGCTGAAGCTGCGGCCGTACGACAGCATGCTGGCCGAGTTCGTCGACCCGCGGCTGGCGCCCGACCTGATGCTGCTCCGCGAGCGGATCCGGTCGTGGCGCTTCTACGACCAGGTGCGCACCGACGCGGGCGCGCCGATGCGGGCCGCCCAGGTCGGCACCCGGACGCCGGTGCTCGGGCACGACGGCGCCGACCTCGCGCCCGCGCTCGAGACGATCCGCGAGATCGGCGACGCCGCGGCCCTGGACGCCGCCGTCGACCTGGCGTTCCCCGGCAGCCAACTCGGCATCGAGGCACACGCGGGCCGGTTCGAGCTGTCGCTGCGCCAGCCCGGGATGCTGCGCCCGCTGACCGCCGCTGAACTCTCCGACGGGACGCTGCGTTACCTGACGTGGGTGGCCGCCCTGCTCACGCCGCGGCCGCCGGAACTGCTGGTGCTCAACGAACCGGAGAACAACCTGCACCCCGACCTGCTCCGCCCGCTCGGCGGTCTGGTCGCCGGCGCGTCGGCGCGGATGCAGATCGTCGTGGTCACCCATTCGCGGGCGCTGGCGTCCGCGCTGGACCTCCAGGGCGGCGAGGCCGACCTGCAGTCGGTCGAGCTCGCGAAGGACGACTACGGCGTGAGCTACGTCGTCGGCCAGGGAAAGCTCGACGAGCCGTCGTGGCACTGGC
Source organism: Asanoa sp. NPDC050611 (assembly GCF_040654855.1). Lineage (NCBI taxonomy): Bacteria > Bacillati > Actinomycetota > Actinomycetes > Micromonosporales > Micromonosporaceae > Asanoa > Asanoa sp. NPDC050611. The sequence continues at coordinate 3,090 of NZ_JBFAIU010000114.1, read as the reverse complement.
CGAAACGCTGAGGAAGGATGATCACATGAGTCTCGAACGACCCGTTCCGCCGGATCCCTACGACCTCCTGCCGCCGAAGCCGTCGTTCACGCTGACCAGCGAGGACGTGACCGACGGGCAGCAGATGGCCGACACCTTCGCCGACCCGAGCGTCGGCGGCGCGGGCAAGTCGCCGCAGCTGTCCTGGTCGGGCTTCCCGGAGGGCACCAAGAGCTTCGCGATCACGGTCTACGACCCGGACGCGCCGACGCACAGCGGCTTCTGGCACTGGGCGCTGGTCAACATCCCGGTGTCGGTGACCTCGCTGGCACAGGGCGCCGAGCCGCCGGCCGGCGCGTTCGCGGTGCGTAACGACTACGGCACCAAGGAATACGGCGGTGCCGCGCCGCCGCAGGGCGAGCCCTTCCCGCACCGCTACGTGATCACGGTGCACGCGGTCGACGTCGAGAAGCTCGACGTGACGCCGGACGTCTCGCCGGCCGTGGTCAGCTTCAACCTGACGTTCCACGACCTCGCCCGGGCCGTCATCCGACCCACCTATCACATCGCATAACGGACATTACGGCGTAGGCTGGTGCCGGTGAGGATCGGCATCGGCCTACCCAACACGATCCCGGGCGTCCCGGGCAGCACGCTGGTCGAGTGGGCCCGGCGGGCCGAGGAGCACGGCTTCGCCGGCCTCTCCACGATCGACCGGATCGCCTATCCCAACCACGACTCGCTGACCGCGCTGGCCGCCGCCGCGGCGGTGACCAGCCGGATCGAGCTGTTCACGACCATCCTGGGCCCCGCCTACCCGCCGGCGCTGCTGGCCAAGGTGGCGGCCACCGTCGACCAGATCTCGCGGGCCCGGCTCACGCTGGGCCTGGCGCCGGGCAACCGGCCGGACAACGTCGCGGCCACGGACCTCGACTTCGCACAGCAGGGCCAGGAGTTCGACGCCCTGCTGGCTCAGCTGCACCAGATCTGGCGCGGCGAGCCCGAGCACTCGCCGGCGTCCGGCCGCGCGCTGCCCGTGATGATCGACGGCGCCGGTGAGCCGGCACTGCGGCGGCTGGTGGCCTGGGGTGCCGGCGGGACCCTGGGCGGCGCGTCGCCGGAGCAGGCGATCGACTACGTCGCCCGGGTACGCACGGCGTGGCAGGAGGCGGGCCGGGAGGGGAAGCCCCGGATCGCCGTGCTCGCCCACTACGCCCTCGGCCCGGGCGCCGCGCTGCACTCCCTGGCCCACCTGCAGGACTTCTACGCGTTCCTCGGCGAGTACGCCGACTCGATCGCCGCCGGCGCACTGCGTACACCGGAAGCGATCCGCGACGCGGTCAAGTCCTTCGCCGCGGCCGGCGTGACCGAGCTCTACCTGAACCCCACGGTGCCCACCGTCGACCAGGTCGACCGGCTGGCCGAAGTGGTCAGTCCGGCATTGCGAGATTGACCCGCACGCCGAGCAGCCGCACCGGCCGCCGCCACTCGAACTTCGTCAGGAGGCGCAGCGCCGCCAGCTCGACCACCTCGGGGTCGGTGGTCGGCCCCTCGCGCAGCTTGGCTTCCCGGGTCGGCGTGAAGAAGCTCGTGTAGCGCACCTTCACCGCGACGTGGGTGACCTCCCGGCCGTCGGCCACCACGTCCTCGGTCAGCGCGCGGGCCATCGCCGCCACCTCGCGGGAGATGTCGTCGAGATCGGACAGATCCTCGGCGTACGTGTTCTCGCGGCTGCGCGACCGGGCCACCCACGGCTCGGTGCTGATGTGCGTGTCGCCGCCGCCGGCCGCGGCCACCGGCAGCCACGCCGCCTGCCGCGGCCCGAACCGCTCGACCAGCGCCTCGGACGGCGTGGCGGCGAGCTGTGCCACCGTGTGCAGCCCCAGCTCGTCGAGCTTGCGGCTGGTCTTCGGGCCCACGCCCCAGAGGTCCGCCGCCGGCCGTTCGCCCATCACGGGCAGCCATTCGGCGGTGGTGAGCGTGTGCACGCCGCCCGGCTTGGCGAAGCGGGCCGCCACCTTGGCCTGGAGCTTGTTCTCCCCGATGCCGATCGCGCAGGTCAGCCCCGTCTCGGCGAACACCGCCGCCTTCAGCTCGGCCGCCAGCCCCTGCGGGTCGGCGATCTCACCGCCGACGAACGCCTCGTCCCAGCCCCAGACCTCGACGTCGACCGGGAACCCGCGCAGCACCGCCATCACCCGCTCGGACGCCGCGCCGTAGGCGGCCGGGTCGGTCGGCAGGAACACGGCCTCCGGGCAGAGCTGGGCCGCGCGGCGCAGCGGCATTCCGGAGTGGACACCGAAGGCGCGGGCCTCGTACGAAGCGGTCGAGACCACCTGCCGGCGCGCCGTCGGGTCGCCCGCCCCGCCGACCACGACGGGCCGGCCGCGCAGCTCCGGCCGCCGCAGGATCTCCACGGCGGCCACGAACTGGTCCATGTCGACGTGCAGGATCCAGGTCATGGCGGCTGGCCGGCCCCGCGGCTCGGGCCGGCGGACACCTCGGCCGCCAGCCGGGCCGCCCGGGCGCGCAGGTAGCGCTGCTCCGGCTCGCTGAGCGTGCGGTCGGCGGCCAGCCGGTATGCCGCGGCCGCGGCCCCGGTGTCGCCGGCCAGCTCCAGCAGGTGGGCGCGGACCGCCGCGAGCCGGTGGTGCCGGGCCACCCGCTCGTCCGCGTCGAGGGCCGCCACCAGGTCGAGCCCGGCCGCCGGCCCGGACACCATGGCCACCGCGACCGCCTTGTTGAGCCGCACCATCGGGCTGTCGACGACCCGCTCGAGGAGGTCGTAGAGCGCCAGCACCTGTCGCCAGTCGGTCTCCGCGGCCGTCGGCGCCTCGTCGTGCACGGCCGCGATCGCCGCCTGCAGCTGGTAGGCGCCCGGCCGGGTGCGGGCCAGCGCGCCGGACACCAGCGCGACGCCCTCGGCGATCCCCTTCTGGTCCCAGCGCGACCGGTCCTGCTCGTCGAGCGGAACCAGCTCGCCGTCGGCCCCGGTGCGCGCGGGCCGGCGGGCGTCGGTCAGCAGCATCAGCGCGAGCAGGCCGGCCGCCTCGCTGTCGTCGGGCAGCAGCCGGTGCAGCATCCGGGCGAGCCGGATGGCTTCCGCGGACA
>NZ_JBFAIU010000113.1:0-21402 GCF_040654855.1 Asanoa sp. NPDC050611 | reverse complement strand
GCAGCTCGACGCCCCGCTCGGCGGGGTCGGCCACGTCGGGCCGCACGTCCAGCATGCCACCGCGGTCGCCGTCTCCTTCGCCACCTCGGTCGCGGTCCTCGCCGACTCTCGAGCCGCCGTCTCCTTCGCCACCTTGGTCGCCGTCTCCTTCGCCACCTCGGTCGCGGTCCTCGCCGACTCTCGAGCCGCCGTCTCCTTCGCCACCTCGGTCGCCGTCTCCTTCGCCACCTCGGTCGCGGTCCTCGCTGACTCTCGGGCCGCCGTCTCCTTCGCCACCTCGGTCGCGGTCCTCGCTGACTCTCGAGCCGCAGTCTCCTTCGCCACCTCGGTCGCGGTCCTGGTCAACTCCCGGGCCGCCGTCTCCTTCGCCACCTCGGACGCGGTCCTCGCTGACTCTCGAGCCGCCGTCTCCTTCGCCACCTCGGTCGCCGTCTCCTTCGCCACCTCGGTCGCGGTCCTCGCTGACTCTCGAGCCGCCGTCTCCGTCGCCACCTCGGTCGCGGTCCTCGTAGCCACCGTGGCTGGTTCCTCGTCGGGCGACTCGTCCTCCTCGGTCTGGTCGTCCCGAGCCGGCTCGTTCTTGGCCTTCTCACCCTTGGCCCGGCCGCCGTCTTCCGAATCCTGGTCGTCGGCGCGGTCGTCCTGGGAGACCGCCTCGCTGTCGCGGATCACGCCGTCGTCCGTAATCGCATTTTCCGGCGAGCCGCCCTCATTGATGGACTCCCTGCCATGGCCGGAACCGCCGTCGCCGCTGGAGGCGTATTCGGTGAGTCGGTCCGTGAGTTCACCGGCGAGCGTGACCGCGAAGTCCCGCACGCCCGCGACCAACTTGCCGCCGATTGAACCGTTTCCGTTACCGCTCGTACCCTGGCTCACCTGTCATCCCCTCCGGAACCCGCATCGACGCCGCCCGTTCGGTGAGGCGGTCACCGATCCTGCCGGCGGCGGGCGCGAAGACGCCGATCGCGAACTTGCCAGCGCGACCAAGCCGCTTCGACCGAGCATGAGCGCGGCGCGAAGCTTGTGCTGCCTTCCGAGCAGGCACCCCACGGTTACCGCGCCAGCGCTGCGCTCCCACCAGGATTCATGGCACTTCCGCCGCTGGGGGGCCCACAATGGCCGCTTACCCGCGGTCGGCGTAGCGAAACGCGGCTTACGTCACGAAGAGAAGGTTTGGTCGGCGGCATGCCTTTCGCCACTTCGGTCGCAACAACGTCAGAGCCCGACCCGGGCGGGTCCGGCAAATGACGGTTCTCACCGACAAATTTTCTGACCCTCCAAGGTCTGACCCTCGGCGTCTGCGGCCCCGCGCGGCCTTTCCCATGCTTGGCGTGACCCGCCCTCGATTCGAGCCTGCGCCAACTCGATCGTGACGGTGAGTCTGACCTGCGCTTTCTCACCAAGGCCGGCTGCGCCTGGGGGCGCGCCTGCCTCGACCGGGTGGGCCGAACCTGCGCGCGCGGAGCGGGCCTTGTCTGGCGCAGAGATGTGGTCGGTCGCCGCGGACATTGGATGAGCTCGCTGTCGGCAATGGTTGTCTGTGACAGTCCGAGCGATCTGCGGCAAGCGCTACGGCCGGCGCTCGTGCACTCGGAGGATCAGGGGACGTAGACCAGGTGAACTCGGAAGCGTCACCGTCTTCGAAAACGTGCGCATCGAGCACCAGGTCGCTGCGGCCTTCTTCTGCCGTCCACAGGTCTACCAAGCAACTCAAGTGATCGCCCTGCCATAGAGCGACCGAAGTCTGCCGGGTCTCCTCGGGCACCGGCACCAGAGTCACCCCGCCGTAGGCGTCAATAAGCATCGAGACATGAACCCGGAAGGTCCGGCGGAGTCGGATCGACCCCATCCACGCGCCGGCCAGGACATCGTCGCCGCGGACCAGCGAGGCGACGATCGCCGCGAGCGTTGCCCGCCACTCCTGCGGGACCGGGCCCTCATGCTCGACATCCTTGACTGGCCCGGCCACGTAGCCATCCTCCTAGCTGTCAGCGGGTCTGGTTCGCTCGGGTGGCATGCTCGAGATCGTTTAGTTTCGACGGCGTTCGGCAACGTTCTTGTGGGTGGGCGTAGGAGACGAGGCGGACGGGGTGACGTTCCGTCGTCCCGGCTGGCGACGGCTGATGGTTGCCATACTCGTCGGGCTCCCTGTTCTCCCGATCGCAGCCGTGATCGGCGCAGCGTTCGGCCACCCGTGGATTCAGGCATCCAATGTTGTGCTTTTGGCTGGGTTCGTCATCGGCTACTACCTGCTCCTTGGCCGCGAGCCTGGCCTGCCGCTGACGCTGACGGACGACTGTGTGGTCCTCATCGACTGGAAAGGCGATCGGGTGGAAACCGCCTGGGACAACGTGGCGGTAGCTGAGGTTCGTGGCCGGGTCAACCACACCTTGGTCCTGGAGGTGGACGATCCGCAGCAGGTGCGGCCGGTGCTCGGCCGATGGCAGTGGGGAGCACATGGCCGGTGGTCGACCACCTCCCGCATCGAGCGGCCCTACGAGATCCGTGTCGCGCTGGTCGGCATGACGCCCAGCGTGGGCAGGCTCCGCGCCGAGATCAAGCAGCGCATGCCGGCCAGATGACGATGCCGGCCAGGTTCGTGAGATTCAGCGGACGGTTCCCAGCGTGCGTGAGGGCCTGTACGGCGGGTGCACAAGCGGGGTATCGCGGTCTAGAGCTAAGAGGCGCCGACGGGCGGCGTCCGTGACGGGCACGAGCCGGGCCGCCAACCCGGGTGCCGGGCCCACGCCCGTTTGCGCAGGTGCCGGATTTCGCGTCACCCGAGTCTTCCGCACGCCGCCCGGCTATCTTCCAGCTGGCCGGGACGGCCGTGGGTTGCGCGGCGATCATCGACACGCCCGCCGGCGTTGCGGTAGAGCTCCGGCGCGGTCGCTGGCCCGTCGGCCGACCTCAGCTAGGCGTCGCGAATAAGGGCTTCGGCTTCCCGTGATCCGACGCCGCAGTCGAGGGCTGGCAGCCGTCGTCGGCGCGTACGTCAGTATCACCACCACCATGGCGTTCCCGGTATGGACAGCCCTACCGGGAAAAGGCAAGCCGGCGGGATGGGGGTGGCGGGCGCGGCTGCATAGCGTTTCTGGCATGACTACTACCGTCGTTTCCACGCCCGCGGCGGCGACGCCCGCCACCGGTCGGGGCATCGTGCGTCAGCTGCTCACCGACACGACGTACGTGATCGTGGGCTTCCCATTGGCGATCGTCGGCTTCGTCGCCACGGTCGTCGGGGTCTCCTTCGGCGTCGGTTTGCTCGTCCTCGGCATCGGCCTGCCGGTGATGGCCGGCGCGCTGCTGGCGGCCCGGTTCTTCGCCGACCTTGACCGGCTGGCCATCGGCCCGGTGCTGCGGGTGCCGCGGCTTCGTCCGGAGTACCGGCGGGCCCAGCGTGGCGCCGGCGTGTTCCGGCGGACGTTCGCCGTGCTCCGCGACGGCCAGTCGTGGCTCGACGCGCTGCACACGCAGGTGAAGTTCGTGCTGTCGACGGTCGCGTTCGTGGTCACCGTGACCTGGTGGGCCGGCGCGATCGGCGGCCTGACCTGCGTGGCGTGGGACTGGGCCATCCCGCGCGGCGCCGACAACGTCGACCTCATCGAGCTGCTGGGCTGGGGCAGCGGCACCGGCACGCGGCTGCTGTTCTACACCGGACTCGGGCTGGTCATGCTGCTCACCCTGCCGTTCGTGGTGCGGGCGATGGCCGTCCTGCAGGCCGGCGCCAGCAAGGCGTTGCTGACCGACGTGGCTGAGATGCGCAACCAGTTCGCGACGCTGGACGAGCAACGGCGGGCGACCGTGGCGACCGAGGCGGCCGCGTTGCGGCGGCTGGAGCGCGACATCCACGACGGTCCGCAGCAGCGGCTGGTGCGGGTAGCCATGGATCTCGGCCGGGCCCAGCAGCAGTTCGACCACGACCCCGAGGTGGCCCGCGGGACGGTCAACGAGGCGCTCATCCGGACCCAGGAGACCCTCGACGAGCTGCGTTCCCTGCCCCGGCGTGGGTAGCGCGCCGGCCCTCGTCTGCCGCGGCCCAACGGGTCGCGGCAGACCTGTGTGCCGGATCCGATGGCGGCTTAATGCTTGCCGGGTCGAGTCGTGAGTGTAGCCCTTGTCAGCGATGAGTCGCCGCGATGACGAAGCCTCGTCCGGACTGTGGTGATCGGAAGTGAACCGACGAGCCGCGCGAGTCGACGGAGCGAAGCACCATAGGAACCCCCGCCGTCCTCATGGATGCGATCCCGGGCCGGGAGGCGCGCCGATCGCATCACTGGTCCGGGCCGCCGAGCTCCTCGCTCATCGCCAGCCTCCTGACTTCTCCGCCCTCAGGACAACGCTGGGGTAAGTAACAACACCGAGGCAGATGGATATCGTTGAAGGCAGCCCCTGTGACGACCGACGGCCACCTTCTGACGAGGTCGGCGTTGATCGAATCCCGTTCCCATGCTTGGCGTGACCTGCCCTCGACAACGACCGGCGCTACGCCATCGCTCAACGACTGCTGACCTGCACGTTTGGAACGAGCCACGGCGCGTGTGGGGGCGTCTGCTTCGGCTCCAGCGATTCGAACCTGCGCCGGCCTCCGCGGATCGATTGCTGACGCCAACGTCCCCTTATACACCGGTCGGTGACGCCACCACCGACGCGTTGAAGTTCAACGGTCCTTCGTCCGAGGCAGGGTCCTGGCGGTCTCTCGTTGCTGACCGCCGGGAAAGATACTGGCCGTGGACGTCGCGTCGTTTGATATGCGCTGGGAGATCGTCGGACCCGGTTGGGCGAAGCTGACCTGGGTTGCCGACAACCAGGTGTTGGAGATGACCACGTCCTACACCGGACACGGGCTGCAGAGCCTGCTCCAAGCGGCCGCCGACCTGCGACACGGATCCAGCGCCTCGCTTGCCTGGCTGTCCGACGAACCCCACGCCCATGTGTTCGTCTTCACCGGCGCAGCCGAACGCGTGTATGCCCAGATTCTTGTCGTTCCCGACGAGTACGCGGAGGACCCATGGGCCGGAGCACAGCGACGCTGGGCCGGACGAGTTCCAGTCGTCGCGCTCATCACCGCCGCGGCGCGCATGGCCCAGACAGTCCTCGACCAGTACGGCGAAGCCGGCTATCAGCGGGCATGGCGGGACATGCCATTCCCGAGCCGTGAGCTCGCCGCGCTGCAGCGTGAACGCTCGTAAGGTCCATCTGCTGCGGCAGGCAGCACGCCCTCGGAATCGCGAACCCCGTTGATAGCGTCCAGCCGTGACTGATCATCTGGTCCACCGATTGGAGCCCTATGCTGACCATCTGACTTTCGTCATCTCCGACGCTGAGGCGACCGAAGGCCACTGCATCGCGGTGGGAACCGCACGCTACGACTTCGTACCCGTGACCCTTACGGTCCAGACCACGCGCGCAGCAGCCGCACCGCTCTACGCCTTCGATCACGTCGTCGAAGCAGACATCACGCTGCCGTCCGGGAAGCTGGCCACCACCGGTGCCACACAACTTCCAGACGAGGTGGAACCCCTCCACCTGCCAGCAGGCCTTTACGGCGCTCGAATCTGCTACGCGCAGACGGACCAGCGGCCCGCCAAATCCAACCTCGAGGACTTCGGGGACTACCTGGAATACCTGGTCACGATGTGGCCGACCGATGAGGACCACGGCGTCGAAGTGCTCGAGCAAGGCCCCCTCGCCTTGGGCGTACTAATCCGAACCGACCGCGTAAGCCAGGCCTGACCCTGCGGGCGAGAGCCTACCCCAGCCCGTTCGGTCCCGAACGCCTCACGGCCCGGGACCTCGGACTACGAGCTGGGCAAACGCCATGATGCGCTCACCACTACCAGGTCGGCGTTGATCAACTCCCGTTCCCATGCTCGGCGTGACCCGCCGAGGGTTCGAACCTGCGCTATGACCGCGCTACAACCGCCGATTTCGGTCGCCCGACGAAGGGCCCGACCTCCCCACAGAGGCCGGGCCCTTCGTCTCGGAACTGTCGATCAGGTCATGGCAGTCGTGTCAGGTTGAAGTCGTACACCGTCGTCTGACCGTTGATGATCTGCGCCTTTCTGGTTTGGGGCACGTAGCCGTTGGCGGCCACCGTCAGTTGGACCGGAGCGTTCGAAGCGGCCATCCAGTACGCGTAGGTGCCGTCGGCGCCCGTGATCAGCGTGGCGTCGTAGGCGAGCCCGTCGATGTGGACGACAGCTCCCTCCAGCGGCGTCCCCGCGCCTGTGATCGTGCCCGTGATCTTGCCCCACCCAGCGGGACGCTTGACGGTCATCGTGGCCGAGACCGAAGGTTCGTCGTACGGCGTGTTGGCGCGGAGCCCGATCGAGGCCTCGTATGTGCCGGGCTGGTCGACGTTCGCCGTCATCATGGACGTCACCTGGACGCGAGCGCCCGGCTGGAGGGTCACCGTTGCCGGCTGCACGTCGAGCCACCCGACACCTCCGCCGCCGGCGGACTCACCGGCGACGTTCATCACCAGGTGCATGCCGGGGAAGTCGATGTCGGCCGTGTCGGTCGGCTCAGTGATGCTGCACGCGTTCGACGAGATGTAGCTGGGCGCCGTCTGGCCCTGGTCGTTGGAGCCGATGAAGAACCAGCCGCCGGCCGGCACGTCGACCTCAACCACGAGGGTGCCACCCGCCGGAACGGATCCCTCGACCGGGACCGTGACGATCGTGCCGTCCGCGTCCGCGGCGGCCGTGAAGTCCGTGCTGCCGAGCGGCGTCATGTTCGCGTAGCGGAGGTCACCCGCGAGCGAGTACAGGTTGACCGAGAGCGGCTGGGCGGACGTTGTCGTCTCGACACCGAACTGCACCTGGGAGACGTCGAACGACCCGGTGATGCCGAAGTCGCTCAGCTTGAACGTCCGCAGGTACTTGTTGTCCTGGGTCTGGAGACCGTTGTTGCACGAGGCCGAGTTCCCGGTCGTGATCTCCTGCGACGCCGAGTGGGTGATGGTCTGCTCGGCGAGCGGGATGGCTGCCGCCCGCGGTGTGACCGACGCACCCGGCTTGGCGCCCGACGTCGACAGCCGCCCCTTGGACGTGCTGAGCGACCCCTTGGGCTTCGTCGACCTGGCGACGGTCGCCTGGCCCTCGATGCCCTTGATCACCGCGGTGCCGGCCGTCGTCGAGCCGAGCGGCACGAACGACCCGCCACCGGCGCCGAGGTCGACCTGGACAGGGGCCGAGCCCGTGTTCGACACCTGGAAGGTCCGGGTGACCGACTCGCCCATTCCGAGCGTCGCCGCGATGGACTCCTTGCTGACCGCGATCCGGCCGGCGTTGAGCTGGGCGCTGCGGGTCAGCACCTCGCCCTCCTCCGTCAGGTTCGCCACCCTCGTCGCGCTCTCGTACCCGTCGGCTTCGATCAGGATGTCGTAGCTGCCGAGAAGCAGGTTCAGCGAGTACGCGCCGTCGGCGCCCGTGGTCGCGACGCGCTCGGCCCCGTCCGCCCGGTTGGTGGCGGTGACCGTGGCGCCCTGGATCGGCGCCTTGGTGTTGAAGTCGCGGATCACTCCGGTGACGGTTCCCATGGACGGAGCGTCGTAGGTGATCGTCAGACCCTCGTGGGTGGCGACGGTGTTGAACGAGTACGCAAGTGCGCCGGAGCCGGCCTCGTTCTCGATGCCGATCGTGGCCGAGTTGCCCTGGGTGCGGTCGTCCGCGGCGCCCGGACCATAGCCCGTGATGATCGTGCCGTCGGACACGAGTGTCGCCGAGAACGAGAAGCGGGTGTCGCTCGAGTTGAGTGGGAACACGTCACGCCACTCGATCGTGAACGCCTCCTTGCCGCCCACCGTGGTCGCACCGGTGTAGAGGCCCGACTGCGCATCGATCAACAGGTCGTCCCACAAGGGGTAGACAGCCGCGTTGGGCACGGGCGTACTGGGGATGGATCCGTTGGTGAAGACAGAGTTCGCGGCGAGGAAGTTCAGGTACCCGTTGGTCGACACGAACGCCTTGTCGTACGTTCCGTAGTAGAACGGGAAGTTGAACGGCAGGGCCACCGTCGCGCTCTCGTCGTCACCGGAGAGCGGTGTCCGGGTGGTTCCCCGCAGGTACCCGCCCTCGGAGACCGCGCAGGTGTAGCCGAACGCGTCCTTCTTGGGAGCGAGCGCGACGGGCACCGTCTCGTCGCCGTCGACCACGACCTGGCGGGCGAACGGAGCGTTGCAACTTCCCGCCGTCACCGCCAGCTCGTACGTGCCTTCCGGGACCGACGGGAACGCGAACGTGCCGTCGGCACCCGTCGTGACGGGCTCGATCTCCGACGCGATCGTGACCGTCGCACCACCGACGGGGGCGCCGGCGGCCGTGACGGTCCCCGACACCTTGTGCGACCGCGCCGCCGCGAGTGTCAGGTTGACCGTGGTGGTCGCGTCCTCGGTGATGGTCGCGGTCGCCGACTTGGTCTGGTAGCCGAACGCGCTGGCCGAGACGTCGTAGTCGCCCACGGGCAGGCTGGCGGTGTAGGTGCCGTCCGCGCCCGTGAGGACAGTGCGATCCGAATCGTCGCCGTCGGCCACGACACGGGCACCCGCGATCGGGGCACCTTCGGTGTCCGTCACGGTGCCCGCGAGAGTGCCGACGCCCGTGGTCGGCGCGGCCTCCACCAGCGCCGCGACGTCGAGCTTGCCCTCGCCCCACACGTTGTTGTCCGCCGCGGTGCCGCCGCAGCTCGTGTCCGCGGTGTCCACCGCGGTCCCGTCGAGCAGCGCCTTGGTGCCCTCGACGTCGCGGTACATCGCCGGCGAGGCACTCCACAGCAGCGCGATGGCGCCCGCCAGGTGTGGCGCGGCCATCGAGGTGCCCGAAGCGTTGCCGTAGCCACCCGGGATCGACGAGCGCACGTTCACGCCCGGGGCCGCGATGTTCGGCTTGAGCTCGTTCTCCCGCCCCGGACCACGAGACGAGAAGCTCGCGATGTTGCCGTTGATGTCGTACGCGCCGGTGGCGTAGGTGTGCGTGAACTCGCCGGGGAAGCGGGTGGTCGAGCAGGACGGGCCCTCGTTACCGGCCGCCCAGGAGCCGAAGATGCCCGAGGCGTTCCATGCCTGGGTCTCGGCGCTCATCCAGTCCTCGGGAAGGTCGACGCCCGGCGGAATGCCCCAGGAGTTGTTGATGATGTCGGGACGCATCGCCGGGTCCGCGTCGCTGCCGTCCATGCGGGTCGGTGCGAGGAACCACTGTGCGTCGGCCAGGTAGTCGTCGAACGAGCAGCCGTCGTTGTCGATGCAGTTCGCGGCGATCCACTTCGCACCCGGTGCGACGCCGATCTGGTTGGCCCCGTCCTGGCCCACCATCGTGCCCGTGGTGTGCGTGCCGTGCTCGCCGGCGCTGGGGCAAGGCGCGCCGCCACAGGTGTCGGGGATGTCGAACCAGTTGTAGTCGTTGCTGAGCGAACCGTCCGGGTTCGTGCCGCGGTACTTCGACCGCAGCGCCGGGTGCGTCACGTCCACGCCGGTGTCAAAGCTCGCGACGGTGATCCCCTCGCCCGTGGCCCCCCTGTCCCAGACCTCTGGGGCGTTGATCGCGGCGACGCCCCACTCCACGGCGGCCGTCGTCTTGGGACCGGCTGGCTTGGACATCACCGGCTTGACTTCCGCCATCGCGAATTGCTGGTGGACGCCGGCGACGGTGCTCGACGCGGCGACGCGCTGCGCCAGGTCGAGAGTGCCGTCCTCGACGTAGATCGAGTTGTTGATCCAGAAGCTCTCGTAGTCGGCGCCTGTGGCGTCGAGCTGGGCGATCACGGCGGACTGCGACTGCTTCGCGGTGGCGCGCAGCGCGTCGTACACGTACTGCCCGCGCTTGTCGCTGTCGGCGATCTTGTAGGCCGGCGCGAGGTCCGCCTTCGCGGCGAACTTGATCCAGAAGTCGGCGTTCTTGTTCGCCGTGAGCTGCTTCGTCGCCTCGGCGGTGATCTTCTGCGACGCCTGCGTCCCGGTTCCGACGCCGCCTCCGTCCGGCGCCGCGGCGTACGCCGTCTGTGCGGCGCCCGGCCCCACTGCGGTGACCACCATGGCGAGAGCGGTCGCCGCGATGGTAAGCGCCGACCGCAATCTTCCTCGGGCCACTCCGGGTGGCCCCTCGTGCACGAACATGCAGGGTCCTTTCTCGATATCGGCGACACAGAGCAGCCCGGGGTGTCCGGTGCCCTTACTGCCTAATGTGGACCGCACGGCTGGCTCACAGTCGCTGGTAGCCGTCGTAGTCGTCGCTGACGGATGCCCGGTCACCGCCGCCGGTCCGTCCCCCTGTGGTCGGGGCGTCACCGGCGGTCAGGTCATCACCGGCGGGAGGATCCCCGACCTCGACCGGTGCGGCCGGATCCGCGCTGGAGTCCTCAGTGGACGTAGAATCTGCTGCTTCGGTCATCCGCGATGCCCCCTCGCGACGCAGGTAGCGAAGGAAGTATCCAAGCCAATGGATGCCGCCGCATATTCGAAGAATTACCTAGTGGTTTCATCGATGGCCGGCCCACCGATCCGGCCGGCCCGACGCCGCTCGGCCGAGGCCTCGATCTGCCGTGGAGTCCGGCCGCGAGGTTTACCACGTTCTTGACAGGACATATAGGCATGCAAACATGACGATATGTACTACTAGCGCCACCCTCGTACGAAGCGCGCTCTGTGTTCCTTGTCATGCATAGATAAATGACGCTCTGGGTTCACGGCGTCCGACCTGCGGCTTCTTGATCTCGCGCGGGCTGGCCGGACAGTAGCCTGTCGACTACAAGCTGATCGAGAGCCTTGACCCGGACACGATATATATTCAGATTAATTGAATGGATACAAGATCCCGTGGCGGTGGGGGCGGCGGCGGGCGACCGGCGGGCTCGTCGTCGGTTCGGGCGCCGCGTTTCACGGGTCGTGACCGCGAGCTGTCCGCCATCACACAGTTGCTCGCCGGGGGGCCGGCGGCGGTACTGATCGAGGGCGAAGCGGGGATGGGCAAGAGCCGGCTGGTCCGGGAACTGCTCGCTGCCGCGTCGCCTCCGCAGTCGGGACGGGTGCTCGTAGGGACGTGCCCGCCGTTCCGGCAGCCGTTCACCCTCGGGCCGGTGGTGGAGGCGCTGACCAGCGCGGTCGACCGGGTCGATGGGTTGGGGCTGAGCCCGTTGGGCGGTGCGTTGCGGCCGTTGTTCCCGGAGTGGATGGCCGGTTTGGCGCCGGCGCCGGAGCCGCTGACGGAACCGACGGCGGCGCGACACCGGTTGTTCCGAGCGGTGGCCGAGGTTCTGGACCGGTTGGGTTTGCGGGTGTTGGTGCTGGAGGACGTGCACCGGGCGGATGAAGCGACGCTGGAGTTCCTGTTGTTCCTGACGGCGCGCCGCGCACCGAAGCCGAGCCTGGTATTGACATATCGGCCGGAGGATGTGCCAGCCGACTCCTCGCTGCGGTGGTTGGCTAGCCGGTTGCCCGAGGGAATGGCCCGGCTGCGCGTGCAGTTGGCCCCGTTGGATGTGCCGGAAACCGGACGGCTGGTGTCGTCCATGTTGGACGACGAACCGGTTTCCACGGCGTTCGCCGCGTTCCTGCGGGAGCATACCGACGGGTTGCCGCTGGCGATCGAGGAGTCGGTGCGGTTGCTGTGCGACCGGGCGGACCTGGTGACCCAGGACGGCGAGTGGCTCCGGCGGGCGGTGGAGGACATCGCGGTGCCGCCCAGTGTGCGGGATGCGGTGTTGGAACGCGTGGATCGGTTGAGCGCGCCGGCGCAGGAGGTGTTGCGGGCGGCCGCGGTGCTTGGCGATCCGGTCGAGGAGGCGATCCTGCTGGCGGTGTGTGACCTGTCGGAGAGCCAGTGCCCGCAGGCGGTCGTCGAGGCGTTGGACAGTCGGCTGCTGCAGGAGGACGCGCTTGGACGGCTGTCCTTCCAACACGCCCTGGCTTGCCGGGCGGTGTACGAGTCGATCCCGATTCGGCAACGCCGCAGCGCGCACCTGCGCGCCGGCCAGGTGCTGGAGGGTCTCTCGCGGCCGCCGGTCGTCCAATTGCAGCGGCATTTCCGGGAGGCACGTGCGGTCGACGAGTGGTGCCGATACGCCGAGCAGGCTGCCGATCTGGCCATGTCCTCCGGCGACCCGCGAACCGTCGCGGGCATGCTCCACGAGGTGCTGACCCGCGTCGACCTGCCGGCCGCCACAGTGGTTCGGTTGATGGGCAAGATGCCTCTCCTGATGGTCTGGGTCGACCAAGGGCTCCTGCGCGACCTGGTCGAGGTGCTGCGTCGGGTCCGCGACGATCCCGCCCTCACCTCCACCGAGCGCGGCCTGGTCGGCTGGCAGTTGGGACGGATGCTGCTGCACACCGGCGAGTTCGCCGCGGCCTACCTGGCGCTGGAGCGAGCCATCCCGGACCTCGCCGAGCGGCCGTTGGACGACCTGCACGCGACGATCATGCTCAGCTGGCTCAGCACCACCCACAGTTCGGCCGGCGACTACCGGCGCTGGCTGGACCGGGCGGCCAACATCGTGGCTGACCCCTCGACGCCAGCGCCCAACCGCTTGGCGGTGCACGCCGACCGGGCCACCATCCTGCTGGTGCTGGGCGACGACGCCGGCTGGGCCTCCGCCGCGGTATTCCCGACCGAGGGGGGTACCCCGGACGAGCTGTCCCAGATCGCCCGCGGCAACGCCAACCTGGGCGAGGCGGCGATGCAGTGGGGCCGCTACGACGAGGCCCGCCATCGCATCACGCTGGCCACCCGGCTGGCGCGGACGCACGGATACCAGCGGCTGCAGGACCAATGCCGGTCGATCAACCTACGGCTGGACTGGTTCACCGGCGCCTGGGACGGCTTAGCCGACCGTGCCACCGCGCTGGCCGGGCTCGACGACGAACCGACAATCCAGGTGGACTCACTGTTGATCACCAGTCTGCTGCAAACCGCTGCCGGCGACTGGGCAGACGCGGAGCAGACGTTCCGATCAGCGGTTGAGGTGGGCCGTGGCGGTGGCGTCCTCATCGATCCGTCACTGACGCCGGCCGCCGGGTTGGCCCGCCTGCACCTGTTGGCCGGCCGGATCGAGGACGCGCTCGAGTGGACCGAACAGCCCCTGCGGCTGGTCACCGAGAAGAACATCTGGCTGTACGCCACGGACCTCGCGCCGGTCCGCGTACAGGCACTCTGGTTGGCCGGCCGGATGAACGAGGCGACCGCGCTGGTGACCGCCTACGCCCGGAACCTTGGCGACCGGCAGGCACCGGCCGGGCAGGCCGCCCTCCTGGTGTGCCGGGCCATCCTCGCCGAAGGCCGCGGCGAGGCGACGCGGGCAGCCGAGCTGTACGGTCAGGCCGCAGACACCTGGCAGGCGCTGCCCAGGCCGTACGATGCGCTGCTGGCCCGCAAACGCCAGGCCGGCTGCCTGCTCACCACCGCGCACCCGGACGACGGTGTGCACCTGCTGGCTCAGGTCAGACAGGACCTGGTCGACCTGGGCGCGCATGGCGACGCCGAACGGATACAACGTGTGCTGTCGGAGCACGGCCGCCAACGGAGGAGGCCACGAAGGGGTCCGCAGGGCTACGGCGACGACCTCTCGCCGCGAGAGTTGGAGGTGGTCCGCCTACTGGCCACTGGTCGGACCAACCGAGAGATCGCCAACGCGCTGGGGCTCTCCATCAGAACGGTCGACGCACACGTCAACTCGGCCATGCGCAAGCGAAAGGTCAAGTCCAGGACGGCGCTGGCGATGGCGGCCGCCGTCGCGGGATTCGTCGCGCTGAAGCCCGCTCACGGCAGTACCGGACCCTGAGCAAGAACCCACGTCGCGCGACCCCCGGAGACCCCACGGTCCGGTGGGCGCGGTCCGAACAGGTCGACTCGCTTGCCGTCGTAGGTACGATCCATCGGCTTCCCTGCCGCCAACGGCCTCACTGCCGAGAACCTGCGAGATTCGATGCAAGACTTCACGACTGCCGACCGAACGCATCCGACAAGACCGCATTCGGGCTCCGTTACGACCGAGGCTCCGCACCACATTTCTACTCAACCAGAGCCAATACCCGGCACACGGGACGATCCGGCGAAGCCGAGGATCGGGATCCGCGCGGCGTGGCCCGCCATCGCGGCCTATGCGGCGTTGCGTGCCGTTGGTCTGCTCACCTTCTGGTACGTCGCCGCTGAGCGGCACCGCGATGCATGGGGTCTGCTCGGGAAGTTCGACGCGGACTGGTACGCGGGCATCGCCACTCGAGGCTACGACTTGGCGATCCCGTTGAAGGCGGACGGCACACTCGCCACCACAAACCTGGCGTTCTTCCCGCTCTATCCCGCCGTCACCGCGGTCTTCGACCCCGTTCTGCCCGGCGACGCCAGGACAGCAGGCATCATCGTGGCGTGGTTGGCCGGCCTTGCCGCCGCCTGGGGACTGTACGCGGTCGGCGCCCAACTGCGAGATCGCCGCACGGGCGTGCTGCTCGCCGCCCTGTGGGCGATCATCCCCCACGCGCTGGTCGAATCGATGGGCTACACCGAGACGCTCTTCACCGCACTTTCGGCCTGGTCACTATTCGCCCTGCTGCGCCGCTCCTGGCTGACCGCGGGCCTGCTCTGCGCGCTCGCCGGTCTCACCCGGCCCACCGGCGCCGCCCTGGCGGCCGCGATCGGCGTGGCGGCCCTGCTCGCCGTGATCCGCCGCAAGGACGGCTGGCGGCCCTGGTTGGCCGGCATTCTCGCGCCACTCGGCTTCCTCGGATACATCGCCTGGGTAGGACATCGCCTAGGCCGCGCGGACGGCTACTTCCACGTCCAGAACGACGCGTGGAAAATGGGCTACGACGATGGTTCGTATACGGTCCGCCAGGCAATCACGCTCGTGACTGGCAAACCAAGCCTGGCGTACGTGATGGGCACGTTCGCCATCGTGGCCGCCATCGTCCTGGTCGTCGCGCTCTCCAAACACAAGCAGGCATGGCCGCTCACGATCTATTCACTGGCGATCATCGCGATGGCATTCTTCGGCGACAGTTATTACCACTCGAAGGGTCGACTGCTGATCCCGGCCTTCCCCCTGCTGTTGCCGATCGCCGCGGCCCTCGGCTCAACCAACCGCCGCACCCTGGCCGCCGTTCTGACATTGCTGACCGCGGTGTCAACGGCCTACGGCGTCTACGTGCTCCTCTTCTGGACCTATTCCCCCTGACGCCGGATCTGTCTGGGCACCTCATCAGCCTGCGGACTTGGTAGGGCTGGCCCCCGTATCCGTTGACCTGTGCACTGGATCGTGGTCCGTCGGTCCGGCGCATAGCGTTTTGATCATGCAGATGTGGAAGCACGCGCTGGTCGCAGCCGTTCTGGCCGGTTCGGTGCTGGTCGCCAGCCCGGCACACGCCGATGCGACACCGGACCTCGCCGCGCTGGCCGACGACATGATCGCGCGGCAGTTGAGCGAATACGGGATCCCCGGCGCGGCGGTCGTCGTGGTGCAGAACGGAAAGCAGATCTTCGGCAAGGGGTACGGCGTTGCCGACACCACCACGAAAGCACCGGTCTCCGTCGACGACACCGGGTTCTTCATGGCGTCGGTGGCGAAGTTGTTCACCGCCGAAGCGGTGCGCCAGCAGGTCGCCCTGGGCCGGCTCGACCTGCACGTCGACGTCAACCGTTACCTGACCGGGTTCCAGATCAAGGACACCTACCCGGGCCACGCGGTCACCCTGGACGACCTGCTCACGCACAGTTCGGGCTTCGCGGACACGGCGCTCGGCGTGGCGGTCGACGACCCGCGCCGGGTCGAGCCGCTCGGCACCTGGCTCGCCGCGCACCAGCCGCCGCGGGTTCGGCCGCCGGGAACCCTTGTCTCGTACGACAACTACGGGATGGCGTTGGCGGGTTACCTCGTCGAGGTGGCCTCGGGGCAGCCCTTCGCGGACTACGTACAACAGCAGATTTTGAACCCGCTCGGCATGACCGGCACGAGTTTCGCGCAGCCGCGCCCGCCGTCGGCGACCGGGAAACTCGCCACCGGCTACCGCAGTGACGGTGTCGCGGCCCGCGGGCAGTATGGCGCGGAGTCGCCGACCGGTGCCGGCCCGACGACCACGCCCGCGGACATGGGGCGGTTCATGGTCGCGCAGCTGAGGCCCGGAAACCCCAACATCGAACCGCGGTTCACCCCGGAACCACGACTGCCGGGCATGGGGTACGCGTACGAAGAGCAGGAGCAGGCCGGACATCGCTGGGTCAGCAAGGACGGCGACGTGCCCGGGTTCCATGACAACCTGGCGCTGCTGCCGGACGACGGGTTGGGGATCTACGTCGTCTACAATGGAGACGGCCGGGACGGGTCGGCTTCGTTCGCCGGCCGCGAACTGGTCGATCGGATGGTCGATCTCACCTATCCGGTGTCCGCGCCCACCGCCGGCGCCGCACAGGACCTGAGCGCCTTCGAGGGAAGCTATCGGACGACCCGCTACAGCCGCACGGACTTCACGAAGTTCGCGACACTCACCACGGCGGTGACGGTGTCCGCTGACGGCGACGGGCTCACGACGACCGGGTTGTCGCCTGACCCGGCGAACGCCACCCAGCACTGGACGCCGGTCGCGACCGGCGTGTTCACCGACGGACGGGAGCGGATCGCCTTCCGCGACGGCGTGCTGTTCAGCACGATCAGCCCGTCGGCGGCGTACGAGCGGCTGCCCTGGTATGAATCGCCCACCCTGCAGATGGCCCTCGCGGGCGTCGCGCTGCTGGTTCTCCTGCTCGGGTTGCTCTGGTGGCCGATCGCCGCGCTGGTCCGCCGCCGGCGCCGCCCGGCGTTGGCCCGTGCGGCAACGGTTGTCGGCTGGGTCAGTGCCGGGCTCGTGCTGGTGTTCGCCGGGCTGCTGGCGCTGTTCGTCAGCGACAGCGCGGCGGTCGACCAGCACGTGTTCCTCGACGACTCCGGTCTGGTGAAGACCGCGCTGATCCTGTTGACCGTTGCCGCCGGCCTGGCGGTCGCGATGCTGGCCGGCACCGTGCTCGCCTGGGTGCGGGGCTGGTGGGGTCGGGCGGGTCGGCTCGGTTACACCGCCGCGACCGCGGCTGTCCTGGTCGTGGTCGGGGTGGGCGCGAGCTACAACCTCATCGGCTGAGCGTTTGACATGCCACCTGTTCGGTGGCCGAACCGAGGCGATGGCACACGCGGCTGGGTTTCGGTCGATGGGCGGGCGATCCGACGGGATCGACGGTGACCGTTCGGCCGATGATCACAACGATTCGGTCGATCTTGCCTTGCGCGTACGCGCGGATGGTGTTGAGGTGTCGATGCCATTCCTATCGATTCCCACGACCCACACGGGGTGATCATGCGCGTATTGCGCACAGTTCTCGCCGGCACCGCGGCGGCCGCAGTGGCCGCCTTCGGTGCCGTTGCGGTGCTCACGTCGCCGGCCGCGGCGGCGCCCGTCGGCGCACAGGGCACCTACACGCCGTTGGCGCCGACCCGCATCCTCGACACCCGCACCGGCAACGGCGCGCCCAAGCAGATCGTCGGCGAGAAACAGACCGTGCACCTCAAGGTGGCCGGTCGTGGCGGCGTTCCGGCGTCCGGTGTCTCGGCCGTGGTGCTCAACCTGACCATCACCGGGGCGGTCGGCAACGGTTACCTGACCGCGTATCCGGACGGGGCGGCGCGGCCGACGGCGTCCTCGATCAACTTCGCCACGGGGTGGACCCGCTCCAACCTGATCACCGTGGCGATCGGGGCGAACGGTTACCTCAACATCTACCAGCAGAGCCTCGGCACGCACATCGTCGCCGACGTGGCGGGCTACTACAACGCCAACGCGGCGGCCCCGATCGGCAGTACCTACCTCTCGGACGCGGAGCAGTGGCGGCTCGAAGACACCCGCACCGGTGGCCAGCCGCCGATGCCGGGCGGTTCCTCGATCGCGTACTCGGTGCACTTCCCTGACGATCCCGAGCTCAGCAGCCACATCACGGCGTTCGCGTTGAACATCACCGCCGTGGGTGCGACGGCAAACGGTTACCTGGCCGCGTGGAACGGTGTCGGCGACCGGCCGGCCAACACCTCGGCGGTCAACTATCGCGTCGGTGGTGTCTGGCCCAACAGCGCCATCGTGGCGGCCGGGCCGTGTGACTTCTGCGAGGTTCCCGACCAGAAGATGTTCGCCGTCTACACCAACAGCACCACGCACTGGGTCATCGACGTCATCGGCTACTACTTCGACGACACGGTCGACTTCGGGCTGAAGTTCACGCCGATGACGCCCAAGCGGATCATGGACACCCGCACCACGTCCGCGATCGGCCCGGGCGGCGTCCGGACCGTCGACGCGGCCGGCGCGGCCACGCCGGAGACGTACGCGCTGTCGGTCAACGTCGCGGCGACCAAGCCGACGGAAAACACCTTCCTGACGGTCTGGCCCGGCGGCCCGCGCCCGAGCGTCAGCATGCTCAACCCCAGCAAGGGCCAGACCGTGGCCAACGGCACCATCGCCGACGTCGACGAGAACAACCAGTTCCAGATCTGGAACTACGCCGGTTCGACCCACGTCGTCGTCGACGTGGGCGGTCGGTTCGAGTACTTCCCGCCCGCCACGGCCCGCCTGGCGCCCCAGACCGGGCCTCGGGTCGACCTCAACGGCCAGCGCGGCGCCGTCCAGCGCCGCGGCTGACGGCCGCCGCGAAGCTCCGCCCCGGGTCCGCCCGGGGCGGAGCTTTTCGTTCGGCACAAAGGAGTATGATTACTTAGAGTGACGAGTGTGCTACACGAGGACGATGTTCGACAAGCGCTCGATGGCGCACGCGCCCGACCATCATGGTCGCCAACCCGGAGGGCGCGGCCGAGTACATCGGCTTCGACCTCACCGCCGGATCGAGGTAATCGCTGTGTACGAGAAGGACGGGCAGAAGTACTTCGTCGTCGACAGCCACATGCACTACTGGAACGCGGCGCCGGACAACTGGGTGCCGGGTGCCGAGCAGTACGCCAAGGGCTGGATCGAGTGCTTCCACGCGTATCACTCGCTGGCACCCGCGGAGACGCACTGGCCCATCGAGAAGTTCATGGCCTACACCGAGGACGACCTGATGAAGGACGTCTTCGAGGACGGGTACGTGGACGTGGCGGTGTTCCAGCCGACCTATCTGACCGAGTGGTACAAGGAGGGCTTCAACACCACTGAACGCAATGCGGCCCTGGGCGAGAAGCACCCGGGCAAGTTCATCCCCAACACCCGCTGGGACCCGCGCGAGGGCGAGGACGGGCTCAAGAAGCTCGCCGAGAACGTCGAACGCTACGGCTCCAAGGGCGTCAAGCTCTACACGGCCGAGTGGCGCGAGGGCTCCCGCGGCTGGAAGCTGACGGACCCGGGCGCGTACAAGTACCTGGAGGCCAGTCAGGAGCTCGGGATCAAGAACATCCACGTCCACAAGGGACCGACGATCTGGCCGCTGGACAAGGACGCGTTCGACGTGTCCGACGTGGACCACGCCGCGACCGACTTCCCGCAGCTGAACTTCATCGTCGAGCACGTGGGCCTGCCGCGGATCGAGGACTTCTGCTTCATGGCAACCCAGGAGCCCAACGTGTACGCGGGCCTGTCGGTCGTCATCGGCGGCCTCATGCACGCCCGGCCCAGGTTCTTCGCCAAGGTGATGGGCGAGCTGCTGTTCTGGGTCGGCGAGGACAAGATGACCTTCGGCAGCGACTACGGCATCTGGGAACCCAAGTGGCAGATCGAGGGGCTGGTCGACTGGGACTACCCGAGCGACGAGTTCTCCGACTACCCGCCGGTCACCACCGCCACGAAGAAGAAGATCCTCGGGCTCAACACGGCGAAGCTCTACGAGATCGAGGTGCCACCTGAGTTCCGCCTCGACGCCGGCGAGGGCACCCCGGCGGCCCGGGAGGACGCGCAGCTGGTCGAGCAGAAATGACCACGGACACGGGGTCGCGCCCCCTTTTCGACGCGCTCGAGGAGGTGCGCGACCCGGAGCTGGACGAGCCGATCACCAAGCTCGGATTCGTCGCATCCGCGTCGCTGTCCGACGACGGCGACGCGGTCGTGCACCTGCGGCTGCCGACCTACTTCTGCGCTCCCAACTTCGCATACCTGATGGTGGCCGATGCCTACGACGCGGTGTCCACCGTGGAGACCGTGCACCGGGTGGAAGTGGTGCTCGACGACCACTTCGCCGCCGACGCGATCAATGAAGGAGTCGCGGCGCGGGCCGGCTTCGTCGGCTCCTTCCAAGGGGAGGCCGTCGACGAGCTCGACGCGCTCCGCGCCAACTTCCTCCGCAAAGCCGTGCTCGCCGGCACGGACCAGGTGTGCCGGCCACTCGTTGACGCGGGTGCCACGCCGGCCGAGCTGGCCACGCTCACGCTTGGCAGGGTGCCGCCATCGCCCGCCCTCGCCCGGCTACGACGCCGGCGGGCCGAGCTGAGCCTCCCGGCCGGAGACGAGGCACCGCTGCTCATCGAGCCGGGGTCGGGCGACCCCGTGGACGCGCCCGCGGTGCCGCTGCACCTGCGGAAGGCCCGGCTGACCCGCACCAGCCTCGACGCGAACACCGGCATCTGCCGCGGCATGCTGCGGCACCGCTACGGAGTGGAGGACACATGAAAGCCGTCCGGCTGCACGCGTACCACCAGCAGCCCGCGGTCGAGGACGTGCCGGAACCGACCGTCAAGGGCCCGTTCGACGTGGTCGTCCGTATCGGCGGCGCCGGGGTCTGCCGCACTGACCTGCACATCGTCGAAGGCCAGTGGGCCGCGGCGATGGCGCCACCGCTGCCCTACACCCTCGGCCACGAAAACGCGGGCTGGGTGCACGACGTGGGGTCGGCGGTCTCCAGCGTCGCCGTCGGCGACACCGTCATCTTGCACCCCACGCCCACCTGCGGGCTGTGCCGGGCCTGCCGCGCCGGCGACGACATGCACTGCGCCGCCAGCTCGTTCCCCGGCCTGTCCAACGACGGCGGGATGGCCGAGCTCCTGCTCACCGCGGAACGGGCATGCGTCAAGCTCGACCCGGCCACCCAGCCGAAGGACGTCGCCGCGCTCGCCGACGCCGGCATCACCGCCTACCACGCCGTCCGCAAAGCCGTCCCACTCCTGTATCCGGGCACCGCGGCCGTGGTCATCGGCGCCGGCGGGCTCGGCCACATCGGCATCCAGTGCCTGGCCGCGCTGACCGCCACGAAGATCATCGTCGTCGACCGCAACCCCGACGCACTCAAGCTGGCCGAGCAGATCGGCGCGCACGAGGCCGTGGTCGCCAACGGCTCGCAGGTGCAGGCCGTGCAGGACCTCACCGGCGGGCTCGGCGCCGACGTCGTGCTCGACTTCGTCGCCGAGCAGGGAGCGGAACAGGACGGATTCGCGATTCATCCACCAGATCTGGCTGCCGTACCACTGGGGCGGTTCCGGCCTGAC
>NZ_JBFAIU010000112.1:0-21610 GCF_040654855.1 Asanoa sp. NPDC050611 | reverse complement strand
GACCTCGCCACCGTCGTCCCGCACCCACAACGGCTCGCAGCCGTAGTCGTCCATGACTTTGACCAACATCACACCAGCGACCTCGCTGCTCGTCGCCGCCCCCGTGACGCCGGCGCCGCGGGTGTCGGGCTTCCCGCCGGCCCTGATCGACGTCGCGCTGGTCGTCGGTGCGGGCGTGCCCGCGGCCGACGTGCAGCGGGCGATCGTCGAGGGCGCCGGTGACCTGCTCGAGTCGGTGCGGCTCTTCGACGTGTACGCGTCGGAGCAGCTCGGCGAGGGCCGCAAGTCGCTGGCCTACAAGCTGACCTTCCGCGCACCCGACCGCACGCTGACCGTCGAGGAGGCGGTCGCGGCCCGGGACGCGGCGGTTGCCGAAGCGGCCAACCGTTTCGGGGCGACGCTCCGGGGCGCATAACGCGAAATCGGGCAAAATGGCCCAATGGCCCTGCACGGCAACACCACGGTCGCGGTCCCGTCAGCGGGGCCGCGACCCATGGTCCACCCGCGACCGCGGTGGTGGGCGCCGCCGGCGCTGGTTCTGCTGACGTTCGTCGTCCACGACGTGCCGCGTGCGGTGCGTCTGCCCTACTGGCTCGACGAGGCGTGGGTGGCCGCGTCCACCCGGTTCCCGATCGGCGACCTGCCGGTCGTCACGAGCTCGACGCCGATCGGCTGGAGCGCGCTGCTGCGGCTGGTGCCGGACCAGAACCGGCTGCGGCTGCTGCCGTTGGGCTTCCTCGTGCTGTCGGTCCTCGCCGCCTATGCGCTGGCGGCCGTGCTGCCCTGGCCCTCGACGACGCACCGGCTCGTGGCGGGCCTGGTCACCGGAACGGCGGTGGCGCTACTTCCGGCGCAGCAGGTGCGGCACGACCTCAAGCAGTACACGGCGGACGCGGCCGTCACGCTGGTCCTGTTGGCGCTGGCCGCCTTCGTCGAGGCCACGTACTCCCGTCGCCGCCTGGCCCTGCTGCTCGCGACCGGAACCGTCGGCGTGCTGCTCAGCCACACGACCACGCTGGTGGGCGGCTGTGTGATCGGCGGGCTCGTGCTCGCCGCGCTGGCCCGCCGGCAGTGGCGGCGGGCGGCCGAGGCGGCGGCCGCCGGGGTGCTCCTGCTCGGCGTGTTCGCCGTTGTCTACTTCGGACTGGCCCGGGGCGGCGACAGCGCCACGATGGTGCGCTACTGGAGCCGCTTCTTTCCCACGGTCGGCGAGCTGCCCGGATACCTGCACCACCGGCTGCACGGGCTGGCGCCGTACCTCGGTGCGAACGTCTGGCTGCTGCTCGTGCTGGCGCTGGCCGGCGTCGTCACCGTCGCCCGGCTGGGTCGACCCGCGACCGCGGTCGCGGCCGGGCTGCTGGTGCCCGCGGCGGTGGCGGCCGGCCTGGCCCGCAGGTATCCGCTGCTCGACCTGCGCACCTCGCACTTCCTGCTGGTCTGGCTGGTCGCCTTCGCCGCGATCGGCGTGGCGGGTGCCGGGCTGCTGGCCCGTCGGTCCCGCGCGACGGTGGCCGGCGCCGTGGGCGTCGTCCTGCTCGGCGCCTACGCCTACGGGACGGCCGGCTGGTTCCGCTTCGACGGCGCGGACGCGGCGCTCGGCGTACGCGTCCCGGCGACCTCGGAGAACACCCGGCGGCCGGTCGCCTACGTCTGGGCGCACCGCCGCCCGGGCGACGTCGTCCTGGTCAGCGGCTCGGCCTCGTACGGCTTCGCGACCTACTGGCCGGCCCGGCCCGGATACCGGCGCGACCGGGGGAGCGCGGTGGGCTGGCAGCCGACGTACCCCGATCCCGGCATCGTGCTGTCGACCGGGCGCACCGCGGCCGCGATCCACGCGGGCGTCGTGACCGCGACCGGACGGGCCGCCGAGGGCGCCGTCGTCTGGGTGGTCCGCTCGCACCTGAGCAAGGCCGAGAAGGCGGCCTGGACCGCCGAGCTGACGGGGCTGACCGTGGAGACCACGCCGACCGGCGTCGAGGCGGCGCTGCGGCTAGTGGCCTGGTAGCCCACGACGGCGTTAGGCGTGTGTGGCATCCACGCTGACCAGCGACGTCGACCGTCCCGCACCGCCCGACCGCCGCCGACCCGGTCGCCTCGTCGAGCGTGTCGCGCTGGCCGCGGTGGTGCTGTTCGCGCTCGTCGGCATCGGCACGCCCCTGCTCGGCCTGACCACGTTCGCGCAGACCGACCTGCTGGTGTCGAAGAACCCGTACACGAGCGCCGGCCTGGCCACCGGGCACGTCGAGAACCGGATCGCGAACGACATCGTCGCGTCCGGGCTGCCCAACACCGCGCTGTTCGCCGAGGAGCTCAAGCAGGGCCGGCTGACCGCGTGGAATCCCTACGTCGGCGGCGGTGGCGCGCTCGGCGCCGTGCCGAACTGGGCGGTGCTCTCGCCGCTGACGCTGCCCTGGTACGTGCTGCCGGCGGAACTGGCACCCGCGTACGTGAAGCTGCTGGAGATGCTGGTCGCGGCCGGCGGCACCGTTCTCTTTCTCCGCCGGCTCGGGCTGAGCCGGGCGGCGGGCCTGCTCGGCGGTCTGGCGTTCGCGGCGAGCGGGTTCATGATCAGCTGGACCAACTGGCCGCAGACCCGGGTCGCGGCGTTCATCCCGCTGGTGTTCTGGGCCGCCGACCGCCTGGCCACCGAACGCCGGGTCCGCGACGGCGCGCTGCTCGCCGCCGCGCTGGCCGCGATGCTGTTCGGCGGGTTCCCGGCCCTCACCGGCTACACGGTGCTCACCGCGGGCGGCTACCTGCTGGTCCGAGCCCGGGCGCTCGCACCGGTCCTGGCCGGCGTAGGCGCGCTCGTCGGCGCGGTCGCCATCACGGCGATCCAGCTCGTGCCGTTCGCCAGCGCGATGTCGCACGCGAAGCTGAGCAACCGCGCGCAGACCGGCGCGGACCATCTCGACCCGGCCGCGCTGGTCACCTCGTGGGCGCCCTGGTCGCTGGGCCACGCCAACGAGTGGGCGCTGTCCGGTCGGGACAACGTGGTCGAGGCGTTCGCCTACGTCGGCGCGGCCGCACTCGTGCTGTTCCTGCTGGCGGTGGCGCTGCCCGGGACGGCCCGCGCGTTCCTGCCGCGCGGCGTCTGGAGCTATCTGGTCGCGGCGACGGCGGCGTGGGCGGTGCTGCTATACGCCGGCGGACCGCCGCTGACGGTGCTGCAGAAGCTGCCCGTGCTGTTCGCCGACAACTTCGTCGGGCGGGCCCGCGGCGTGCTCGGGTTCCTCGTCGCGGCCCTGGTCGCGGTCGGCTTCGAGGCCGCCCTGCGCGGCTGGACCGGACGCACCCGGCGATGGGTGCTCGGTGCCGGCGCGATCGCCGTCGGGCTGTCCATGGTCGCCGGCTGGCGGGTGGTGACCGACCCGCGCCGGTTCGCGGTCCAGTGTCTGGTCGGCCTCGCCGTCGCCGGCCTCGCCGCCCTGGCCGTCCGGTTGGCCCGGCGCCGTCCCGTCGTCGCGGCCGCGCTGCCCGTGCTGGTCATGTTCCAGGCCCTCGTCACGGTGTACGGCTATTGGCCGCGGGTCGACCGCGACAGCTGGTACCCCCAGACCGACGTGCACCGCTACCTCGCCGCCAACCTCGGCCACGAGCGGTTCGCCGCGTCCGACAACGGCATGTACGCGGGCGCCGACAGCGCGGCCAAGCTGCGGTCGCTGACCGGCGAGACGTTCTTCGAGCAGCGGTTCGCGCAGACGGTGCAGGGGCTGCCGGGCGAGCTGTTCGGCTCGACGCTGCTGCGCCTGCCGCCGACACCGGAGCTGGTCCGCAGCCCGGTGCTCGACCGGTTGGCAGTGCGCTACTTCGTCACCGCGCCGTGGGACAAGCCGTTCGGCACGGAGGCGGTCGCGGCCGGCGACGGTTCGACGGTCACGCTGCGGCCGGGCGGGTCGTGGACCGTGCCGCTGCGGGTCCGCGGCCCGATCCGCGGCGTCGGGGTCACCCCGCCGACCGGGATCCGCGCCGCCACCCGGATCGCGGTCAGCATCCGCGACCCGCGCGGCACCGAGCTCGCGGGCGGCAGCCGGGTCGGGCCGAAGGGCCGGAAGGGCACGCCGGCGTACGTGGTGGTGAACGGCGAGCACATCCCGGCGGGGACCCGCCTGACCGCGGTGATCAGGGTCGACGGTGCCCCGCTCGTCGCGGCCGGCGACCGCGGGCGGCCCGCGGTGTCGACGGTGGCCGCGGCCGCGGACGGGCTGTCGGTCGCCTACGCCGGCAGCTCGGTCGTCTGGGACCGGGCCACCGCACTGCCCCGGTTCCGCTGGGCGAGCGCCGTCCGCGGCGATCCCGACCCGGAGTCCCGTGTGTCCGTCCTGGCCGCGGGCGGGTTGCGGGCGGACGAGATGGTGCTCGACCGCGCGCCGCCCGTGCCGCCGGCCGGCGAACCCGCGACGATCACGGTGTTCGAGGACGGCACCGACGACCTGGCGGCCCGGGTCGACGCGCGCGGCGCCGGCTACCTGGTGGTGGCCGACGCGCTGCAGCACGGCTGGGGTGTCACGGTGGACGGGGCGCCGGCCGCCCTGCTCCCGGCCGACAACGGGCTCGTGGCGGTCGCCGTGCCGGCCGGCACGCATACGGTGCGCCTCGCATACCGGATGCCGATGCACAATGCGGGCACCTGGATCTCCGGTGTCGCGCTGGTCGCCCTGCTGGGGGCGGTGTTCGTCAAGCGTCGTCGCCCGGTCGCGTGATTGGCCATACAACCGACTGCATGATCTTGCGATCGCTGAGCGCATCCTGATAGCGTTCACCGCATAGACATGCGGAGGTGCACATGGGCATCCGGGTCGCGGTGGCCGGGGCGAGCGGGTACGCGGGCGGCGAGCTCGTCCGCCTGATCGCCGGGCACCCCGAGCTCGACCTCGTCGCCGCCACCGCGCACAGCCAGGCCGGCGCCGCCCTGTCGGCCGTGCACCCGCAGCTCGCCGGCCTCGACCTGACCCTGACCGCCACCGACCCGGCGGCGCTGGCCGAAGCGGACCTCGTGTTCCTGGCCCTGCCGCACGGCGAGTCGGCGGCCGTGGCGGCCCGGCTCCCTGACTCGGTCAAGGTCGTCGACCTCGGCGCCGACCACCGGCTGACCGACGCCGCGGCCTGGGACAGCTACTACGGCGGGCCGCACGCCGGCGCCTGGACCTACGGGCTGCCCGAGCTTCCCGGCGCGCGGGCCGCGATCGCCGCCGCCGGCCGGGTCGCCAACACCGGCTGCTACGCGGCCACGGTCACGCTGGCCCTCGCGCCGCTGATCGCGGCCGGCGCGGTCGAAGCCGACGACGTCGTCGTGGTGGCGGCCTCCGGCACGAGCGGGGCCGGCCGGGCGGCCAAGCCGCACCTGCTGGCGACCGAGGTGATGGGCGACCTGTCGACCTACAAGACCGGCGCGCACCAGCACGTGCCCGAGATCAAGCAGGCCACCGGGGCGCGCTCGCTGTCGATGACGCCGATGCTGGCGCCGATGCCGCGCGGGATCCTGGCCACGGTCACCGCGCGGCCGACCGGCACCGCCGACGCCTCCGCGGTGCTCGCGTCCGCGTACGCCGATGAACCGTTCGTGAAAGTGCTGCCGGCCGGGACGTTCCCGCGCACCGCGGCGACGCTGGGCTCGAACGCCTGCCACCTGCAGGCGACCGTCGACCGGGACTCCGGTCGGGTGATCGTCGTCAGCGCGCTCGACAACCTCGGCAAGGGCGCCGCCGGCCAGGCCGTGCAGTGCGCCAACCTCATGCTCGGCCTGCCGGAGACCATCGGCCTGTCCGCATACGGAGTCATGCCATGACGGTCACGAGTCCCCGGGGTTTTAGGGCGTCCGGTGTCGCCGCCGGGCTCAAGGCGAGTGGGAACCCCGACGTGGCTGTAGTCGTCAACGACGGGCCGGCGTCCGCCGTCGCCGGTGTGTTCACCGCCAACCGGATCAAGGCCGCGCCGGTGCTCTGGAGCGAGCAGGTCGTGCGCGGGGGAGTGGTGCGGGCGGTCGTGCTCAACTCCGGCGGCGCCAACGCCTGCACCGGCACGCTCGGGTTCCAGGACACCCACGCCACGGCCGAGCATCTCGCGGCCGGGCTCGGCTTCGGTGCGGGCGACATCGCGGTCTGCTCCACGGGACTGATCGGCGAGCGGCTGCCGATGGACAAGCTGCTGCCGGGTGTGACCGCGGCCGTCGACGGCCTCGCCGGTGACGGCGGCGCCGCGGCGGCCCAGGCCATCATGACCACGGACACCAAGCCGAAGTCCACAGTGGTCAGCCGGGACGGTTGGACGGTCGGCGGGATGGCCAAGGGCGCCGGCATGCTCGCGCCCGGGATGGCCACCATGCTCTGCGTGCTGACCACCGACGCGGTCGCCGACGCGCGGACCCTCGACGTGGCGCTGCGGGCGGCGACGCGGGTCACCTTCGACCGGGTCGACTCCGACGGCTGCATGTCCACCAACGACACCGTGCTGCTGCTGGCCAGCGGGGCGTCGGGGGTGTCGCCGTCCACCGCCGACCTGTCCGCCGCGGTCGCCGAGGCCTGCCAGGACCTGTGCGTCCAGCTCGTCGACGACGCCGAGGGCGCGACCAAGAAGGTGGCGATCCAGGTGACCGGCGCCGCGTCCGAGGACGACGCGGTCGAGGTCGGGCGCTCGGTGGCCCGCAACAACCTGGTCAAGACCGCGCTGTTCGGCAACGACCCCAACTGGGGCCGGATCCTGGCCGCGGTCGGCACCACGGCCGCGACCTTCGAGCCGGACCTGCTCGACGTGGCCGTCAACGGGGTGTGGGTCTGCCGTGGCGGCGCCGCCGCCGAGGACCGCTCCAAGGTGGACCTCACCGGCCGCGACGTGACCGTGCACGTGGAACTGCACGCCGGCGCCGCGAAGGCGACCATCTGGACCAACGACCTGTCGCACGGCTACGTGCACGAGAATTCGGCGTACTCCACATGACGGCTTCCCTCTCCCGCGACCTGAGCGACGCCCAGGCGAAGGCCGCCACCCTGATCGAGGCGCTGCCCTGGCTGGCCCGCTTCCACGGCGCGACCGTCGTGGTCAAGTACGGCGGCAACGCGATGGTGGACCCGGAGCTGCAGCGGGCGTTCGCCGCCGACATGGTGTTCCTCCGGTACGCCGGCCTCAAGCCGGTCGTCGTGCACGGCGGCGGCCCGCAGATCTCCGCGATGCTCAGCCGGCTCGGCATCGTCACCGAGTTCCGGGGCGGCCTGCGGGTCACCACCCCGGAGGCGATGGACGTCGTCCGGATGGTGCTGGTCGGCCAGGTCGGCCGTGAGCTGGTCGGGCTGATCAACGAGCACGGCCCGTTCGCGGTGGGGCTCTCCGGCGAGGACGCCAAGCTGTTCACCGCCGTGCGCCGGCCCGCGTTCGTCGACGGCGAGCCCGTCGACGTCGGCCAGGTCGGCGACGTGGCCAGCGTGCACACCTCGGCCGTCGACGACCTGATCGCCGCCGGCCGGATCCCGGTCATCTCGACGGTCGCGCCGGACGCCGACGGGGTGCTGCACAACCTCAACGCCGACACCGCTGCGGCCGCGCTGGCCGTCGCGCTCGAGGCCCGCAAGCTGGTCGTCCTCACGGACGTGCCCGGCCTCTACGCCGACTGGCCCGACACGGCCAGCCTGGTCTCCCAGATCACCGCCACCGACCTCGAAGCCCTGCTCCCGAGCCTCGCCGCGGGCATGGTGCCGAAGATGGAGGCGTGCCTGCGCGCGGTGCGCGGCGGTGTGCCCGCCGCACACGTGGTCGACGGTCGCGTCGCCCACTCCACTCTGCTCGAAGTGTTCACGTCGGAGGGTTTCGGAACCATGGTGGTGAACGCGTCATGACGCTCGTCGACCGCTGGCAGCGGTCCATGATGGACAACTACGGCACGCCGCCGCTGGCCCTGGTGCGCGGTGCGGGCGCGGTGCTCACCGACGAGGCCGGCCGGTCCTACGTCGACATGCTCGGCGGCATCGCGGTCAACGCGCTCGGCCACGCCCACCCGGCCGTGGTCGAGGCCGTCAGCCGGCAGATCGGCACGCTCGGCCACGTCTCCAACCTCTACGTCGCCGAGCCGCCGGTCGCGCTGGCCGAGCTGCTGCTCGCACTCGCCGGGCGCCCGGGCCGGGTGTTCTTCGCGAACTCCGGCGCCGAGGCCAACGAGGCGGCGTTCAAGCTCTCGCGGCTGACCGGCCGCGGCCACGCGGTGGCCACCCACGGCGGCTTCCACGGCCGCACGATGGGCGCGCTGGCACTGACCGGGCAGCCCGCGAAGGTCGACCCGTTCCGCCCGCTGCCCGGCGAGGTCACCCACGTGCCCTACGGCGACGCCGCCGCGCTGGCCGCCGCCGTGACGAGCGAGACCGCGATGGTCATCCTGGAGCCGATCCAGGGCGAGAACGGCGTGGTCGTCCCGCCGCCCGGCTACCTCGCCGCGGCCCGGGAGATCACCACGAAGCACGGCGCGCTGCTGGTGCTCGACGAGGTGCAGACCGGCATCGGCCGCACCGGGCACTGGTTCGCGCACCAGGCCGACGGCGTCGAGCCCGACGTCATCACGCTGGCCAAGGGGCTCGGCGGCGGCCTGCCGATCGGCGCCTGCGTCGCGTTCGGCAAGGCGGGTGAGCTGCTCGCGCCCGGCCTGCACGGCACGACGTTCGGCGGCAACCCGGTCAGCTGCGCGGCCGCCCTCGCGGTGATCGGCACGATCGCCAACGAGGGCCTGCTCGACTCCGTCAAGCGGGTCGGCGAGCGGCTGCGCCGGGGCATCGAGGGCATCGGCCACCCCCTGGTCGGCGAGGTGCGCGGGGCCGGGCTGCTGCTCGGCATCGTGCTCACCGAGCCGGTCTCGGCCGACCTCGCCGGCCGCCTGCGCGACGCGGGCTTCCTGGTCAACCCCGTCCAGCCGGGCGTGATCCGGCTGGCGCCACCCCTGATCCTGACCGCCGACCAGGCCGACGCCTTCGTCGCGGCCCTAGCCGAGGTACTCCCCGCATGACGACCCCCCGGCATTTCCTGCGTGACGACGACCTGACGCCCGCCGAGCAGTCGGCCGTGCTCGACCTGGCCGCCGCGATGAAGGCCGACCGGTTCAAGTACCGGACCCTCGAAGGGCCGCGCTCGGTGGCGGTGCTGTTCGACAAGCAGAGCCTGCGCACCCGGGTCTCGTTCGCGGCCGGCATCGCCGAGCTGGGCGGCAACCCGATCGTGGTGGACAGCGGCGGCACGCACGCCGGCCGCGGCGAGACCGCGGCGGACACCGGCCGGGTGCTGTCCCGCTACGTCTCCGCGATCGTCGTGCGGACGTTCGCCGACAGCCACCTCGCGGAGATCGCGTCCGGCTCCAGCGTGCCGGTGGTCAACGCGCTCACCGACGGCTTCCACCCGTGCCAGCTCCTCGCCGACCTGCTGACCGTGCGGGAGCGCTGCGGCGGCACACAGGGTCGGGTGCTGACCTACGTGGGCGACGCCGGCAACAACATGGCGCACTCGTACCTGCTGGCCGGTGCGACCGCCGGCATGCACGTGCGGATCTCCGGCCCCGAGGCGCACGCGCCCGACCCGGCGGTCCTGGAGAAGGCGACCCAGCTCGCGGCGGCGACAGGCGGCTCGGTGCGCACCATAAGCGACCCGTACGTCGCCGTCCGGGGCGCCGACGTGATCGCCACCGACACCTGGACCTCGATGGGCCAGGAGGACGACGGCTACGACCGGATGACGCCGTT
This sequence comes from Asanoa sp. NPDC050611, assembly GCF_040654855.1. Classification (NCBI taxonomy): domain Bacteria; kingdom Bacillati; phylum Actinomycetota; class Actinomycetes; order Micromonosporales; family Micromonosporaceae; genus Asanoa; species Asanoa sp. NPDC050611. The sequence continues at coordinate 11,900 of NZ_JBFAIU010000112.1, read as the reverse complement.
CCTGCCCTACCGGATCGACGCCGAGCTGGTCGCCGAGGCCGCCTCGCACGCGGTCGTGCTGCACTGCCTGCCCGCGCACCGCGGCCACGAGATCACCGACGAGGTGCTCGACGGCCAGCAGAGCGCGGTGCTGGACCAGGCCGAGAACCGGCTGCACGCCCAGAAGGCGCTGCTCTCCTTCCTGGTGGAGGAGTCGCAATGAGCGAGCGAAGCGAGCGCGGCCGGCTCGGTGGCCTGCGGTCATGGCGGGCCTCGCGGAGCGAGGCACGAGCATGACGGCCCCGGTCACCCGCGCGGCGCGGCATGCCCGGATCGTCGAGCTGATCCGGGCCAAGGAGATCCGGTCGCAGACCGAGCTGGCCGAGCTGCTCGCCGGCGACGGGCTCGTGGTCACCCAGGCGACGCTCTCCCGCGACCTCGAGGAGCTGCGGGCGGTCAAGGTGCGCGGCGCCGACGGGCCGGCGGTCTACGTGATCCCGGAGGACGGCCACCGTCCCCTGCGCGACGCCGAGGCCGCGTCGGCCAGGCTCATCCGGCTGCTCCGCGAGCTGCTCACCGGGGTCGACGCGAGCGGCAACATCGCCGTCCTGCGCACCCCGCCGGGCGCCGCCCAGTTCCTGGCCAGCGCGCTGGACCGGACCGGGCTGCCCGAGGTCGTCGGCACCATCGCCGGCGACGACACCATCCTCGTCGTGTCCCGCGACGCCATGGGCGGCGCCGCCCTGGCCGACAAGCTTTCCGGCTGGGCCGGAGAACCACTCGAAGGGAGTAGCTGATGACCGACCGCGTCGTCCTCGCATATTCCGGAGGTCTCGACACCTCCGTCGCCATTCCGTACCTCGCCGAGAAGACCGGCGCCGAGGTGATCGCGGTGGCGGTCGACGTCGGCCAGGGCGGCGAGGACATGGCCGTCATCCGCCAGCGCGCGATCGACTGCGGCGCGGTCGAGTCCGAGGTGGTCGATGCCCGCGACGAGTTCGCGGCCGACTACTGCCTGCCGGCGATCCGCGCCAACGCGCTCTACATGGACCGCTACCCGCTGGTCTCCGCGCTGTCCCGGCCGCTGATCGTCAAGCACCTCGTCTCCGCGGCCCGCAAGCACGGCGGCACGATCGTCTCCCACGGCTGCACCGGCAAGGGCAACGACCAGGTGCGGTTCGAGGTCGGCCTCGGCGCGCTCGCGCCCGACCTCAAGGTGGTCGCCCCGGCCCGCGACTTCGCCTGGACCCGGGACAAGGCCATCGCGTACGCGGAGGAGAAGGGCCTGCCGATCGACGTGACGGCCAAGTCGCCGTACTCGATCGACCAGAACCTGTGGGGTCGCGCCGTCGAGACGGGCTTCCTGGAGGACATCTGGAACGGCCCGATCGAGGACGTGTACTCGTACACCTCGAACCCGGCCGAGCCGCGCGACGCGGACGAGGTCGTGATCACGTTCGACGGCGGCATCCCGGTCGCGATCGACGGCGAGACCGTGACGCCGTTCCAGGCCGTCGCGGAGCTCAACCGGCGCGCCGGTGCACACGGCGTCGGCCGGCTCGACATGGTCGAGGACCGGCTGGTCGGCATCAAGAGCCGCGAGGTGTACGAGGCTCCGGGCGCGATCGCGCTGATCACCGCGCACCAGGAGCTGGAGGCCGTCACCGTCGAGCGCGACGTGGCCCGGTTCAAGAAGAGCGTCGACCAGCGCTGGGCCGAGCTGGCCTACGACGGGCTGTGGTTCTCGCCGCTCAAGCACGCGCTGGACGCGTTCATCGCCGACACGCAGAAGCACGTCTCCGGCGAGGTGCGGCTGACCCTGCACGGCGGCCGCGCGGTCGTCACCGGCCGGCGCTCGGAGTCCTCGCTGTACGACTTCGGCCTGGCCACCTACGACACCGGCGACACCTTCGACCAGTCGCTGGCCAAGGGCTTCGTCCAGCTGTGGGGCCTGCCGTCGCGCATGGCGGCCGCCCGGGATGCCCGGTTGGGCGGCCCGTCGGCGTGACCGACAGAATGGTGGCCGTGACTGATCAGTCTGTTTCGCGCACGAGCCTGTGGGGCGGCCGGTTCGCCGGCGGCCCCGCGGAGGCCCTCGCCCGCCTGTCGGTGAGCGTCCAGTTCGACTGGCGGCTCGCCCCCTACGACCTGGCGGCGTCCCGGGCGCACGCCCGCGTGCTCGCGCACGCCGGCCTGCTCGACGCGGAGGAGCTGGGTCAGATGCTGGCCGCGCTCGACGACCTGGAGGCCGCCTGCGCCTCCGGGTCGTTCCGGCCGACCGTCGACGACGAGGACGTGCACACCGCGCTCGAGCGCGGGCTGCTGGAGCGGCTCGGCACGCTCGGCGGCAAGCTGCGCGCCGGCCGGTCCCGCAACGACCAGGTCGCCACCGATCTGCGGCTCTATCTCCGCGATCATGCCCGCGGAGTCGCGTCTCGGCTCGTCGAGCTGGCCGACGCCCTGGTTTCACAGGCCGCGCAACACGTCGAGACGCCCGCGCCCGGCATGACGCACGTGCAGCACGCCCAGCCGGTCACCTTCGGCCACTGGTTGCTGGCGCACGTGCAGCCGCTGCTGCGCGACCTCGACCGGCTGCGCGACTGGGACAAGCGCACCGCGATCTCGCCGCTGGGCTCCGGCGCGCTGGCCGGCTCGTCCCTGCCGCTCGACCCCGTGGTCGTGGCCAAGGAGCTGGGCTTCACCACGTCGGCGGCCAACTCGATGGACGCGGTCGCCGACCGTGACTTCGCCGCCGAGTTCCTGTTCGTGACCGCGCTGGCCGGCGTGCACCTGTCCCGGCTCGGCGAGGAGGTCGTGCTCTGGACCTCGCAGGAGTTCGGCTGGGTGGAGCTCGACGACGCGTTCGCCACCGGATCGTCGATCATGCCGCAGAAGAAGAACGCGGACATCGCCGAGCTGGCCCGGGGCAAGTCCGGCCGGCTCGTCGGCGGCCTCGTCGCGGTGCTGACGATGCTCAAGGGCCTGCCGCTGACGTACGACCGGGACATGCAGGAGGACAAGGAGCCGGTCTTCGACGCGGTCGACACGCTGGAGCTGCTGCTGCCGGCGCTGGCGGGGATGATCTCCACGATGACCGTCCGGGCCGATCGCCTGGCCGCGGCGGCACCCGTGGGCTTCACGCTGGCCACCGAGGTCGCGGACTGGCTCGTCCGGCGCGGCGTGCCGTTCCGCGACGCGCACGAGGTGACCGGCAAGCTCGTCTCGCTGTGCGAGTCGCGCGGTTGCGCCCTGGACGACCTGTCCGACGACGACCTGCGCGAGGTCAGCCCGTTGCTGACCCCCGAGGTGCGGGCGGTGCTGTCGGTCGAGTCGGCGCTGGCCTCGCGGACCACGCCGGGCTCGACAGGCCCGGGGCCGGTCGCCGACCAGCTCGCGTCGGTGCAGGACAAGCTGGAGGGTTGGCGGGAGTGGGCCGCGCAGCGCGTCGTCCCGCGCTGAGGTCGGTGTTGGCCGGCCCGGTCGATCTCGCCGCGCGGTCGCTGCTCGGCTGTATGTTGACGGCCGGCGGGGTCACGGTGCGGTTGACCGAGGTGGAGGCGTACGCGGGGACCGGTGAGGATCCGGCCTCGCACGCCCACCGGGGGCGCACGACGCGCAACGCGATCATGTTCGGGCCGGCGGGCTTCTCGTACGTCTACTTCACCTACGGCATGCACTGGTGCATGAACGTCGTCACCGGCACGGCGGGCGTGGCCTCGGCCGTGCTGTTGCGGGCGGGCGAGGTGGTGTCCGGTCTGGACGCGGCCCGGGCGCGGCGCCCAGCCGTGCGGCGCGATGTGGACCTGGCCCGGGGACCGGCGCGGCTGTGTTCGGCGCTGGGGATCGACCGGTCCTCCTACGGGCTGGATCTGCTGTCCGCGTCGTCGCCGGTGCGGCTGGCGTGGGGGCCGTCGTCGCCGCCTTCCGACGCGATCGCGGTGGGTCCGCGGGTCGGTGTCACGGGCGCGCACGACCTGGAGTGGCGCTTCTGGATCAACGGCGACCCGACCGTCAGCGCCTACCGTCGGCACGTACCCAAGACCCGCATCTAAGAAGGTCTCCCCTGTCGGTCCAACCGCGCCGACACCGAGGACAGCCCCGGAGAGTGTCCGGGCTGTCCTCGGTCACCGGGCCGATCACAATGTGACGACGGCGTCCTCGGCGAGGGTGAACAGGCCGGCGTCGAAGGTGATCGTCTTCAGCTTGGTGCCCTTGGGCACGTCGAAGTAGACGTTCGCCTTCACCGAGTTGCCCGGGTTGATCTCGTCGAGGAAGCCCTTGGCGTCGTCGTTGCCGTAAATGGCTGCCTCCCCGTCAACGTCGTACTCTCGGCCAGAGCCGTCCTGCGCGGTGATGGTGCCGTCGGCGTGGAACAGCTTCGCGCTCTTGGTGACGTTCTTGGCTGTCACGCCGGCGCGGCAGAAAGCGCCCTGCGCCTTGTGGTTGAGGTAGCTGTCGCCGACCTGGGAGATCCCGCACTTCACGCTGTTAACGGTGAACTCGAAGTCGCCGCCGCGCACCTTGTCGCCGATGCCGAAGGTCTTCGGCTTTGCCGGCGCCGGAGCGGCGGTGGTCTTCGCCGGCGCGGGCGCGACGGAGCTTCTTGTCGGGGCCGGCGCCGCGGTGCTGGGGGCTGAGGTGGCGGGGTTGCCGGCGGGGACCTCCTGGCTGGCGGAGACGTCGTCCTTCTGCTTGTCGTCGCTGGACAGACCGATCACTACCGAGCCGCCGCAGCACAGCACCACGAACACACCGACGCCGATGAGGCTCGGAACCAGCCAAGCGGGACGCTTCTTGGCGACTGGAGGCGGCGGGTACTGGCCGATCGGCGCCGACGGGTACTGGCCGGGCGGCGGGGGATACTGGCCGGGCGGTGGCGGGTACTGGCTGGCGGCGATCTGCGGGAACTGCTCGGTCGGCGGCATCGGGTGCTGCCCGGGCTGGTTCTGGGCAGGATCGTGGGGGGTGGTCATTGGCGTGGAGGTCTCCCTGGTTTGGTGTCGCGCTGCCCGATACTCAGTGCAATAGCCTCGACACGCTTTCACAGCGTCTCCATAGACGCCCTCCACCGGCAGTCCTGACACAGACGCCGGTTGCCTGGGGCAACGTCCGATTCGCCGACCCACCGTCCAACAATGAGACCCCCGCCACGTCACCCTCACCGACAGGTTCAGCCGCGGATGTACGGCGATCCGACGGTCAGCGGGTACCGCCGGCACGTACCGAAGACACGCATCTAAGACACGCATCTAAGAAGGTCTTGCTTTCGATCGTCGTTGCCGTGAAGATTTCCTTCAGTGTGACATTCCTGAAGGCAAAAATCTTCCCGGAGGTACGCACGCATGGCTCGCAGACTCGGCGCGGCACTGGGTGTCGCGGCGTTGACCCTTTCGTTGGTGGCCGTCGTCGCGCCCGCGCCGGCCGCCGCCTCTTCCGCCACCTGTGTGACGAACCCGGCCGCTCCCAAGCGACAGTTCCGGGCGATGTGGATCTCGTCGGTGGTGAACATCGACTGGCCGACCAAGGCGTCGCAGACCGCACCGGACGTGATCGCCGCGCAGAAGGCCGAATATCTCGGCTGGCTCGACCTGGCCGAGCGGCTCAACCACACCGCGGTGATCGTCCAGGTGCGGCCCACCGCTGACGCGTTCTGGCCGTCGCCCTACGAGCCGTGGTCGGAGTTCCTCACCGGCACCCGCGGGCAGGACCCGGGCTGGGACCCGCTGGCCTTCGTGATCTCCGAGGCGCACAAGCGCAACCTCGAGTTCCACGCCTGGATGAACCCGTACCGCGTCTCCATGCCGGACGGCGCCGGTGTCGACATCAACAAGCTCGCGCCGAACCACCCGGTGCGGCAGCACCCCGACTGGGTCGTGCCGTACCCGATCAACGCGGCCGGCGCGCGGCTCTACTACAACCCGGGCATTCCGGAGGTACGGGCGTTCGTGCAGACCGCGATGCTCGACGCGGTGAGGCGGTACGACGTCGACGGGGTGCACTTCGACGACTACTTCTACCCGTACCCGGCGGCGAACCAGGACTTCGCGGACGACGCGACGTTCGCGGCGTACAACCGTGGCTTCACCGACAAGGCCGACTGGCGGCGCGACAACATCAACCTGCTGGTGCGCGAGTTCGGCACGGCCGTGAAGCAGGCGAAGCCGTGGGTGAAGTTCGGGATCAGCCCGTTCGGCATCTGGCGCAACAAGACCGCGGACCCGCTCGGTTCGGACACGGCCGGCTCGCAGTCGTACGACATCATCTCCGCCGACACCCGCAAGTGGGTGAAGGAGGAGTGGATCGACTACATCGTGCCGCAGATCTACTGGAGCATGGGCTTCACCGTCGCTGACTATTCCAAGCTGATCCCGTGGTGGTCCGATGTGGTCAGTGGGACGAAGGTGCAGCTCTACATCGGCGAGGCGGACTACAAGATCGCGGCGAACGCCGACACGAACTGGAACGACCCGCGCGAGATGACGGACCACCTGGCCTTCGCACGCGACTACAACGTCTCGGGCCACGTGCACTTCAGCGCGGTCCAGGTGCGCGCCAACAAGCTGGGCGCGACGGACATCTACGCGGCGGAGCACTACGCCCACCCGGCTCTGGTGCCGACGATGCCACACCTGCCCCACAAGGCGCTGCTGCCGCCACTGGTGACGTCGGCAACGCGCGACGACGCGGGCGCGGTAACGCTGCGCTGGCGCCAACTCCTGGACGAGATCGGCCCCTTCGGCCAGGCGACGTCGTACGCGATCTACCGCCTGGACGGCACCAAGCTCCCGCGCTCCTGCGACTTGTCCGATGCAACGCACCTGGTTGACACGGTCCGCGCGACCGGGGCGCCTGGTTCGGCACAGTCCTTCGTGGACACGTCGGCGCAGCCGGGGCAGCGTTACACGTATGTGGTGACGGCCCTGGACCGGCTGTGGAACGAGAGCCCGATGGGCCTACCACGCCCGGTCCGGTAACCGCTTCTCCTGACGGCCCGTCTTGCAACGGCGGGCCGTCAGGGTCGGCCAGCCGGCCATCATGGACGAGGCCACCCAGTTCGGGGGTGGAAGCATCCGCATTGAGGCAAGGCCTGTCAGCGGCGCGTCGTGCGCTTGGCGGTGAAGCTGACTGCTCCGGGTCTGGGCGCGTTTGGGGTGAAGTCGCCGGCGGCGGCTCACCTTGGTGCGCTTGCTAGGGGTGTTGGTGGTCGTGGTGGTCGAAGGTGCTGATCATCTCGGTCATCCAGGGTGATTGCTCGACCGGGTCGGGGCCGATCACGCGCATGGAGGCCAGGACGGTGAGCAGCATGCCCTTGGCGATGAAGTCGCTCGCTTCGGCAGCTGTTGTGCCGGTCAGGCCGCGGACGAGGTCGAAGATGTTGCCGTAGCACGCACGGGCCACGCGGCCGATCTCGTCGTCGGCGTTGGCGGCGGCGAAGCCGTGCAGCAGCACGGGCAGCAAGTAGCGCTGCTCCAGCAACCGGTCGAATCCGTTGGCGAGGTCGGCGAGCTGCGCGCGTCCGCCCGGCACGCCACCCGCACCCTGCGTGGCGTCTCGGCCGGACGTGGCGTCGCCGGCGAGCGCGGCAGCCGCTGCCTCCGCGCCGCCTCTGTCCGGCGTTGTTCCTCGGCCTGGCGCGGCCTCGGCAGACGCCGTGGCGCCTCTGTCCGGCGTTGTTCCTCGGCCGGTGGCGGCCTCCGCAGACTCCGCGGCGCCTCCCTCCGGCGTGACGGCTCGGGGCGGATCGGCATCGGCGGCCGCCGTAGCGCCGCTGCCTGGCGCGGCATTCGCGGCGTCTGTAGCGCCGCCGCCGCCTGGCGTGGCGGGTCCGCCGTGCGTGGTCGCCGACTTCGCCGCGTCGCGGAAGGCCTGTTGGATTCGGCCGCTGACGTGCTCGATCACCGTGATGAAGAGGGCCTGTTTCGAGCCGAAGAGGCGGATCACGTACGGCTGCGAGACGCCGGCCAGGCGGGCGATGTCGTCCGTGGCCGTGCCGGCGTAGCCGCCTTTGGCGAAGGCGGTTATCGCCGCCTCGATGAGTTGTTCGCTGCGCTCGGCGGCGGTGAGCCGGGTGCGTGTCACGTCTTCCTCCTTCTCCTGTTGACATGTTATCAGTCGATTACTACCTTGGTAGTTATCAGTCGATAACAACAAGGGGGACCCCTGTCATGACCACCACTGCCACACCCGTGGCCGCCGAGGTGCCCGGGGCGCCTGCGGCGCGGTCGCGGTCGTTGGCCGCGGTACTGATCGCGGTCGGCGTGCCGATGTTCATGGTCACGCTGGACAACCTGGTCGTGACCACGGCGCTGCCCGTGATCCGCACTTCGCTGGGTGCGTCGCTCACCGACCTGTCCTGGTTCGTCAACGCGTACACGCTGCCGTTCGCGGCCCTGCTCCTCACCGCCGCGGCGATCGGCGATCGGATCGGGCGGCGCCAGCTCTTCGTGGCCGGCATCGCGCTGTTCACGCTCGCGTCGGCCGCCTGTGCGCTGGCCACCGAGCCGTGGATGCTCACCACCGCCCGTGCGGTGCAGGGCGTCGGCGGCGCGATGGTGATGCCGTTGTCGCTGACGTTGCTGGCGGCGGCCGTACCCGAGAAAATGCGCAACGCCGCGATCGGCATCTGGGGCGGGATCAGCGGCCTCGGCGTGGCGGTCGGCCCGGTGGTCGGCGGCGCGGTCGCCGAAGGTCTCGACTGGACCTGGATCTTCTGGCTCAACGTGCCGGTCGGCGTGCTCGCGATCGTGCTGGTCCGCTCGGTGCTCGCCGAGTCGCACGGCGGGCGCGGCAAGCTCGACCCGCTCGGCCTGGTGTTGGTCTCGACCGGCATGTTCGGCCTGATCTGGGGCGTGGTGCACGGCGCCGACGACGGTTGGACGTCGCTGTCGGTGCTCGGCACCCTGATCGGCGGCGCGGTGCTGCTCGCCGCGTTCGTCGCCTGGGAGCGGCGCGCCCCGTCCCCGATGCTGCCGCCTCGGCTGTTCCGGTCGCGCGGCTTCTCGGTCGTCAACGTCGTGGCGTTCCTGTTCTCGGTCGGCGTGTTCGGCTCGGTCTTCCTGCTCGCGCAGTTCTTCCAGGTGGTGCAGGGCCTGGGGCCGTTCGGCTCCGGGGTACGCACGCTGCCGTGGACCGCGGCGCCGATGGTGGTCGCGCCGATCGCCGGTCTGATCGTCGGTCGGGTGGGCAGCCGGTTCCTGATCGTGCTCGGGCAGGTGCTGCTGGGCGCCGGGCTGCTCTGGATCGCGCTGTCGTCCGCCGTCGACGTGGGGTTCGGCTCGCTGGTGCCGGCGTTCGTACTCGCCGGCATCGGGATGGGCTTGACCTTCGCGCCGCTGAGCACGGTCGCGCTGGCCAGCGTCGCGCCGTCCGAGCAGGGCGTGGCTTCCGGAACGATGAACATGGTCCGCGAGTTCGGTGTCGCGGTCGGTGTCGCTGCGCTGGCGTCGGTCTTCGCGTCGCAGGGCAGCTACGGGACCCCGTCGTCCTATGTGGATGGGCTGGTGCCGGCGGTGCTGGTCGGCGCCGCCGTGGTCGGCGGGGCGGCGCTCGCGGGTCTGCTGCTGCCGGGTCGCCGCTATTTGACGACACCTAATAGCTCGCACTAGTATGCGTCGCATGACACCTGTCGAGAGCGCCGGCGACCGGCACACGCAACTGCTGCGCGGCGCCCTCGACATGTGCATGCTCGCGCTGCTGGCCAAGGAGCCGGCGCACGGCTACGAACTCGTGCGCCGGCTCGACGCGGCGGGGTTGGACGCCGGCGGCTACGGCACGGTCTATCCGTTGCTGACCCGGATGCGCCGCCTCGGCCTGGTCGTCGACGAGACGCAGGAGAGCCCGACAGGACCACGCCGCAAGGTGTACGCGGTGACGCCCGCGGGCCACCAGCGGTTGGCAGCCTGGCGCGAGCAGTGGCAACGGTTCGTCACCACCGTCAACGCGACCCTCGCCGGAGGCGACCATGAATGAGTCGATCGACCGGGCGGTGATGGCCGCCGAGCGCGAGTGGCGCCGCCTCCACGTCCGCGCCGCGGACGCCGCCCGCTTGAGCGGCGACCTCCGCGACGACCTGACCGCGGCCGCGGCCGAGGGCGTCGACCCGGACGACCTGATCGGCCGCGACGCGCGCGCCTTCGCCCGGCGGCTGGCCGACGAGGCGCGCGTGCACCGGATCCCGTACGAGTTCGACCGCCTGCTCCTCACAGCCCTGGTCGGCGCGCTGCCGGGCCTGGCGTTCGCCTACGGGGTCCTCTACGGCTACATCCCGATCCCGGCCCGCCCACCCGCCGACGAGCCGAACCTCGGCGCGGTGATCGCGGTCTACGCGGCCCTGTCCGCCCTGGTCCTGGTCACCTCCCTCCTCACGGTCTGGTTCCGCCTGCGCCACCGCCCGGCGATGGGCCGCACGGTCCTCGCGATGGCCCTGCTGGTCCCGCTGGCCGGCGCGCTCGCCACACCGGTCACGATGGCCTTCGCGGCGACCGTCAACTACAGCAACGCGTTGCCGGTGCTGGCCGTCGAGTGCGGTGGTGCCCTCCTGGACGACCGCGGCCGGCCCGTCGGCGGGGCGGCCGTGCGCGACCAGCGTCGCGGTGATGGCGGCGAGGTTCTTCAGCCCCATCAGCACGACGAGGGTGCCGCTGGTCGCCGCGAGCGCGGGCCAGTTGACCAGCGACTCCGGGTCGTCCGGGGCGAGGTGACCGGAGACCACGGTGAACTCGTGCGCGACGCCGCGGTGGGTGACCGGGATGCCGGCGCCCGCCGGGACCGCGACCGCGCTGGTCACGCCGGGCACCACGGTGACCGGCACGCCGGCCTCGACGCAGGCGATCACCTCTTCGCCGCCGCGCCCGAAGACGAACGGGTCACCGCCCTTGAGCCGGACCACCGTCCGGCCGGCGCGAGCCCGGTCCACCAGAATCTGGTTGATCTCCTCCTGGGTACGCGCGGGCCCGTATGGGTTCTTCGCCGCGTCGACCACCTCGGCGTCCGGCCGCACCTCGTCGAGGAGCAGCCCGGGCGCGAGCCGGTCCGCGACCACGACGTCGGCCTCCGCCAGCAGGCGCCGGCCCTTGACGGTGATCAGCTCGGGGTCACCGGGCCCGGCGCCGACGAGGGCGACCCGGCCGCCCGGGTGGCTCTCGGGCGCGGTCGCCGCGGTGGCGGTGGCCGCGGCCCCGGTCCAGCCGGACAGGAACGCGGCGATCGCGTCGCGGGTCGCGACGGCGCGGCGGGGGTCGCCGCCGCCGAGCACGGCGACGGTGACCGGGCCGCGCCGGGTGACAGCGGGGGTCCAGGCGGTGGCCGCGGCCCGGTCGTCGGCACGGACACAGAAGACGCGACGCTCCTCCGCGGCGGCGGACACGTGTTCTGCCGCCGCCGGGTCGTCGACCGCGACCTGGACGAGCCATTTGCCATCCACATCGGATTCCTGGAAGCGGCGCCGCTCCCAGCGGACGCGGCCGGCGTCGGCCAGGCCGTGCAGGGTGGGTGTCAGCTCGGGCGAGACGACGGTCACGTCTGCGCCGGCGGACAGCAGCGCGGGCACGCGCCGGCTGGCCACCGCCCCTCCCCCGACGACGAGCACCGGCCGGCCATCGAGCCGCAAAGCCAGTGGGTAGAGGTCACTCATCGCCGCACCCCGCTCCGCGAGGCACAGCACTGAGCCGGCTGGTTCGCGCGCTCCACTCGCTCACTGCCGCACCCCGCTCGCCGAGCCGGCTGGTTTGCTCGCCCCACCCGCTCCCCGCCGCAACCCGCTCCGCGCGCCCCGCAGCGAACCGGCTCGCCGGGCCGGCTGGTTTTGCTCGCCCCACCCGCTCGCCGCCGCACGTAGAGCGGGTGGTCGAACGGCACGGCCGCGAAGGTCAGCGGCTCGTCGGTCGGCGCGGTCAGGGCGTCCCACCCCGAGTCGCCGGTGC
>NZ_JBFAIU010000111.1:0-21654 GCF_040654855.1 Asanoa sp. NPDC050611 | reverse complement strand
GGAGCCCGCGAGCGCGATCGCGTCGGAGCTCATCGCCTTGATGCCGGCGTCGATGATCGGCCGCCCGGCCCGCTGCACCGTTCTTGGCTGCCGCTGGTGCTGCTCGACCACCAGCCGCCCGCGACGGCCGGCGGGCGACGCAGCCGCCTGAGCGCCACCCGGCTGCTCCACCCGGACCTGCGGGCGCCGCTGGCCGGCCTGCCAGCGACCCTGGTCGCGTCGTTGGCCACCGACCAGCCGGGCCGGCACCGCTCGCCGGTCAGCGCGATCGCGATCGGCGGCGACCACGCGGTGCTGGCCGGCCTGCAGGACACGCTCGAGGTGCTGGCCAGCCAGGCGGCGCTGGCCCTGCGCCGGGTCGGCCGCACGGTCGAGACCAGCCGCCGCGAGCGCGACGCCTACCTGAGCGCGGTCAGCGAGCGCACCGCGGACGTGGTGATCCTGCTCGACGCCGACGAGTGGATCCGGTACGCGAGCCCGTCCATGGCGGACATGCTCAAGGTGTCCGTGCCGATCCTGTCGACGTGGCGCGACATCATCCACCGCGACGACCACGGCCAGGTGGAGAACACGCTCGACCGGGCCCGGTCGGCCATGGACGGCAGCGGCGTCAACACCGAGTGGACCCTGCGCCGCGCCGACGGCTCCTGGATCCAGGTCGAGGTCAACTGCCGCGACCTGCGCAACCACCCGGCGGTGCAGGGCCTCGTGCTGACCCTGCACGACGTCACCCCGGATCGCCGGGTCGACCTGCCGTCCACCCTGCGGCGCCTGGACCGGTCCGCCCCGGGCCGCAACCGCCGCAGCGTCTGGCGCCGTTTCGGCTGACCGCCCGGCGCCGGCTAGGCGGGGCGGGTCGGGTCCCGCCACGGGCCGGTGGGCAGCGCCGGGATCGCCTCGTCGTCCTCCACCATGCACAGTGGCAGGCGCTCGCCCAGGTAGCGCAGGACCAGTGAGCCGATCACCGCCGCCACCGCCGAGCCGGCCAGCACGCCCAGTTTCGCGTCGTCGGTCAGGATCGGGTCGTCGAACGCCAGGTCGGTGATGAACAGGCTGATGGTGAAGCCGATCCCGGCGAGCGCCGCGCCGCCGATCAGGTGGCCGTAGCGGACCCGGCCCGGCAGCTCGCCGAGCTTGGTCCAGAGCGCGACCGCGGTGCCGAGTGAGATGCCGACGGTCTTGCCGACCACCAGGCCCAGGAACACGCCGATCGTGACCGGCGACTGGACGGCCCGGGACAGGCTCTCCCCGTTGATCGCCACCCCGGCGTTGGCCAGGGCGAAGATCGGCACGATGACGTACGCGCTGAACGGGTGCAGCGCGTCCTGCATCCGGTCGTTGGCCGGCACGGTCGCCCGGGCGGCCAGCACCGTCAGCCGGGCCCGCGCCGCGTCCGCCCGCTCGATCAGACCTCGGCCGTAGAAGCGCATGAACTCCAGCAGCCGCGGGTCGACCGGCGTGGCCGGCACGATCAGGCCGATCACCACGCCGGCGAGCGTCGGGTGGATGCCGGACTCGTAGACGGCGAACCACAGCGCGATGCCGACGAACGCGTACCACCGGAGCTGCCAGACACCGGCCCAGCGCAGGAACAGCAGGACCCCGGAGAGCGCGACGGCGACGATCAGCGGCACCGTCGAGAGGTTCGGGGTGTAGAAGATGGCCATCACGAGGATCGCCACGATGTCGTCGACGATGGCCAGGGTGAGGAAGAACAGCCGCAGCTGGTCCGGGCAGCGCGGGCCGAACAGCGCCAGGATGCCCAGCAGGAACGCGGTGTCGGTGGAGATCGGGATGCCCCAGCCGTGCTCGGCCGGCGAGCCCGAGGTGAACGCGTAGAAGATCAGCGCCGGCACGACGACGCCACCGGCGGCGCCGAAGATGGGCGTCAGCACGTACCGGCCGCGGCGCAGCTCCCCGACCGTGATCTCCCGGTTGATCTCCAGGCCGACGGTCAGGAAGAAGATCGCCATGGCCGCGTCGTTGACCCAGTGGCGCAGGTCGAGGGTGATCCCCCAGTCGCCGAGCCGGATCGACGCGGTCGTCTCCCAGACCCACTCGTAGTGGCCGTCCGGCACGTTCGCCCAGATCAGCGCCGCGATGGCGGCGGCCAGCAGGAGGAAGCCACTGCCGGCCTCGGTGACGAGGAACCTCGTGACGGGTTGCGGCACCAGCGGCAGCGCGCTCGACAGCCGGGTTCGCGGCCCCGGCCGCGGCGGCAGCGACGCGGTGCTCACCAGGCTCTCAGCGGCCGAGCCCGAGCGTGCTGCGCAGCGCGGCCAGCTCCACGCGGCCCGAGTAGAGCCGGCCGTCGACGAACAGGGTGGGTGTGCCGCGCACGCCCTCCCCGACGCCGGCCGTGTAGTCCCGTTCCACCGCCGGCTGGAACCGCTGCGCCGCCTCGCCGATCACGGACTCCGGGTCGGTGACGCCCGCCTCGGTCGCGTACGCCACCAGGTCCGGATCGGTCAGCCTGGCCTGGTGCTTGAAGAGCTGGTCGTGCATGGGCCAGAAGCGGTCATCGGCCGCCTCGGCCGCCAGCGCCGCGGTCAGCGCGTAGGGGTGCTTGGTGAACACCGGGAAGTGCCGGTAGACGAGCTTGACCCGGCCGTCCGAGCCGTCGATCAGCTTGCGCAGCACCGGGAACGCGGCGCCGCAGTACGGGCACTCGAAGTCGCCGTACTCCACGATGGTGATCGCCGCGCCGGGATCGCCGTACACGTGCCGGTCGAGGTCGATGGCGTCGCTCACCCGTTCGATCGTGCCACCGGAAAAGGCGCCAGGTGCGAAGATCGGAAATCCTCGGGTACGGTCACCCGATGGTCGAGCGATCCCTGGGCCCGGCGTTCTGGCGCTTCTGGGGCGCGTCCGCGCTCGCCAACCTCGGCGACGGCATCCGGGTCGCGGCCTTCCCTCTGCTCGCGGCGGCACTGACCGCCTCGCCGCTCGGGGTGGCCGCGGTCGCGGCGGCGCAGTTCCTGCCCTGGCTGGTGACGGGCCTGCTGGCCGGGGCCCTGGCCGACCGGCGCGGCGCCCGCCAGCTCATCGTCGCCGCCGACGCGGGCCGGGTCGCCGTGCTGGTCACCCTGGTCGTCGCGGTGGCGTCCGGCTGGGCCACCGTCGCGCTCGTCGTCGCGGCCGCGTTCCTGCTCGGCGTCGGCGAGACGGTCCGCGACACCGCGGCGCAGACGGCGGTGCCGCGACTCGTCCACGACAGCCAGCTCGAGAAGGCCAACGGCCGCCTGATCGCCGGCGAGGTCGTCGGCAACGAGTTCGTCGGGCCGCCCGTCGGCGCGCTGCTGTTCGTCGCGGGCGCCGCGCTCCCGTTCGCCGTCAACGGCGCGACCCTGGCCCTGGCCGTCATGCTGGTGCTGTCCCTGCCGCTGAGCCTGGCCCGGCGCCCGGCGCCGGTCACGCCTACTTCGGAGCGTCCGGGCGTGCTGGCCGGGGCGCGCTGGCTGGCGCGCAACCCGATGCTCCGCACGCTGGTCCTGGTCGGCGCCGCCGTGGGGGCGGCCGACAGCGCCTGGTTCGCGATCTTCGTGCTCTACGCCCGCGACAGCCTGGGCCTGGGCGCGTTCGGCTTCGGGCTGCTGCTCGCCACGGGCGCCGCGGGCGGCCTGCTCGGCTCGTTCGCCGCGGACCGGCTGATCGCCCGCTTCCGCCACCGCGCGGTGCTGGCCTGGTCGCTGGCCCTCACGGCCGGCACGCCGGCACTGCTCGTGGTCGCGCCCGACCGCTGGGCCGCGGCCACGGTGGTGGTCACGACCAGCGCCACGTTCGCGGTGCTCAACGTGACCGCCCTGGCCATCCGCCAGCGCGCGGTCCCGGCGGACCTGCTGGGCCGGGTGGTCGCGGCCGCGCGCACCGTCACCTACGGCTGCACGGCCCTGGGGGCCCTGCTCGGCGGCGCGCTGGCGGCGACGTTGGGCGCCGAGGCCCCGTTCCTGTTCAGTGCCACCGTGGCCGTCCTGGCCACGGCGGCATGGTGGTCGGCGTCGCGACCCGGTCAGAACCCCTCGGGCGCGCGCGGCGTGTAGTGCTCCTCGAGGAGGGCGATCTCGTCCTCGGTGAGCTCCACCTCGAGCGCCGTGCTCGCGTCGGTGAGGTGGTGCTCCTTGGTGACGCCGACGATCGGGGCCGTGACGGTGTCCTTGGCCAGCATCCAGGCCAGCGCCACGGCGGCGCGGGAGACGCCGCGCTTGTCGGCGACCGTGCCGACCGCCTCGACGATCCGGCGGTCCGCGTCGCGCGACTGCTGGTAGAGGGTCGCACCGAAGCGGTCCGTGCCGCTGCGCTCCGTGGTCGTCGCCCAGTCGCGGGCCAGCTTGCCGCGGGCCAGCGGGCTCCACGGGATCACGCCGACGCCCTGGTCGAGGCAGTACGGGAGCATCTCCCGTTCCTCCTCGCGCATCAGCAGGTTGTAGTGGTTCTGCATCGACACGAACCGCGTCCAGCCGCCCAGGTCCGCGGCGTGCTGCAGCTGCGCGAACTGCCACGTCCACATCGACGACGCGCCCAGGTAGCGGACCTTGCCGGCGCGGACCAGGTCGTGCAGGGCCTCCATCGTCTCCTCGACCGGAGTGTGCGGGTCGAAGCGGTGGATCTGATAGAGGTCGATGTAGTCGGTGCGCAGGCGGCGCAGGCTCGCGTCGACCTGGGTCATGATGGCGCCGCGGGACAGGCCCGAGCCGTTGGGGCCGTCGCCCATCCGGCCGTGCACCTTCGACGCGATGACGACCTCGTCGCGCCGGGCCGACTCGCCCAGGACCTGCCCGAGGATCTCCTCGCTCGAGCCGAACGCGTAGACGTTGGCGGTGTCGAACGTCGTGACCCCGGCCTCGAGGGCCGCGCGGATCAGCGGGCGGGACGCGTCCAGGTCGAGGCTCCAGGCGTGATGCCCACGGGTCGGGTCGCCGAAGCCCATGCAGCCGACGACGACCTTCGAGATGACGAGGCCGGACGAGCCCAGGCGCGGGTATTCCATGGGGGCGCTCCGTTCGCAGAGGGGGTGCGACGAACGTTACGCCCCAGGGCGAACGCCCGCGCGGCGCGGAGGCCGCGCGGGCGTTCCGGAAACCTAGTGCACCGGCACGTAGTCGGACTCGGAGCCGGACTCGTCGGCGGTCAGCGGCTGGCCGACCGTACGCCCGATGCCCTCGTAGACGTCGGGACGCGAGGACTTGAGCACGGCGCCCCAGAGGATGCCCGCGATCGCGGCCAGCGCGATCAGGCCGGGCAGCACCCAGCGCAGGTAGCTCGGGGTGTCCGGGGTGAGCAGGTAGTTGAAGTTGGCGACCAGCGTCACCAGCAGCGCGGTCAGCAGGATCGTCGCGATCGCCGGGGCGACCCGACCCTGCCAGGCCGACTCGTCGCCGCGCCGGACCCGGAAGTAGCCGACGACCGAGGCCGAGGTGGCCGCCATCAGCAGCACGACGCCGACCGCGGACACGCCCGAGAGCCAGGTGAACAGGTCGATCACCGGGTCACGGTCGGCGATGATGAAGAAGATCAGCACGACGATCGCGATGACCGACTGCGCGATCGAGCCGGCGATCGGCGCCATGGTGCGGCGGCTGGTGCGGCCGAGGAACTGCGGCAGCACCCGCTCACGGCCGAGCGCGAAGAAGTAGCGCGCGACTCCATTGTGGAACGAAAGCAGCGCGGCGAACACGCTGGTGAAGAACAGCACCGTGGCGATGTCGGCGATCGTGTTGTTGGTGTACTGCGCCAGCGTGCCGAACACGACGCCCGGGCCCGCCTCGGTGGCGGCCTGCTGCACGTTGTCGGGGCCGACCACGACCGTCATCGCCCACGCCGAGATGGCGTAGAAGATGCCGGTGAACAGCACGGCGAAGAAGGTGGCCCGCGCGACCGTGTGGCGGGGGTCCTTGACCTCCTCGCTGTAGATGGCGCCGGACTCGAAGCCGGTGAACGCGGCGATGGCGAAGGCGAACACGGCGCCGAGGCCGCTGGTGAACAGGTTCCCGGGGTCGAAGCCGGCCAGCGAGACGCCGGAGCCGTCCGCCGGGTTGCCCACGCCCACGATGTCGAACACGGCGGTCGCGATGATCTCGAGGATCAGCAGCACCGCGAGGACGCTCGCGTTGAGGTCGACCCGCAGCATGCCGAGGATGCCGATCAGCACCCAGCCCAGCAGGGCCCAGACCCACCACGGCTGGTCGACGCTGAACTTCGTGTTCATGAAGTCGCCGATGATGAAGCCGAACAGGCCGTAGAGGCCGATCTGGATCGTGTTGTAGGTCATCAGCGCGACGAACGAGCCGCCGACACCGGCAGGCCGGCCAATGCCCTGCGCGATGTACGAGTAGAAGGCACCGGCGTTCGCGACGTGCCGGCTCATCGCGGCGTAGCCGACCGCGAAGATGCCGAGGATGAGCGCGATCACCAGGAAGGACAGCGGGATGCCCTTGGAACCGGTGACGGCGAACATGGTCGTGACGCCGCCGCCGAGCACCGTCAGCGGTGCCGATGCCGCCACGACGAAGAAGAACAGGTGTACTACGCCGAGGCGTCGCCTGGCGAGGGTTCCTGCGAGCTGTTCGGACACTGGGGGGTTCCTCGATTCAGAGGGTCTTTGATCGGTTTCGCGACGCCCGATCGTACGACCACCGTCCGCACCACTCAAGACTGTGGAGGGTCGTTATCGAAGGATCACAACAGTTGAATGCGCGCCAAGATCGGCGTACAGTTTGCCCCGCACAAAATCGGCGCCCCCATCCCAACGCCGGTGATCTCTCCTCTCGACTCCTTACACACCGCCTGAGGTTATGAGCGACTTAGGGCTTGCCGACGAACTTTTCCTTGCCGGTCACAACGAATACACCGGCAAGGCTGTCATCAACCAGGAGATGCTGGATGCCGGCCTGGCCGGTGCCGCACTAGGCGAGCTGATCCTGCAGAGACGCGTGACCGTGATGTCCAGCAAGGTGGCCGTCGACGACCCCCGCCCCTGGGGTGACCCGGTCACCGACGTCGTGCTGCGCGAGATCCACAGCAGAGGCAACGAGTTCGTCCCCCGCGCCTGGGTGGAGCACCTGCGCGGCAACGTCGGCGAGGTGGTCGCCCAGCGCGTGATCGCCGCGGGGATGGTCCGTCGCGACGAGCAGCGTTCTGGGCTGTCCAGGAAGGTCACTGTCCGTTACCCGGCGGTCAACGCACTGACGGCGACGCGGCCGCTCGTGCGACTGTCCTACTACCTGCAGCGACCTGCGCAGATCGATGCGCAGACGGCCACGCTGGCCGCTCTGATCAAGGCCACTGGCCTCGAACAACGCATCATGCTGGAGTGGACGCGGCAAGAGGTGACCGACAGCATCGGCGCGATCGTCGCGCGCCTTCCCGCTCCGCTGCGCGATGTCATCCAAGGCGTCGAAGGCGCGGTCGCGGCGATGGCCGTCATCACTCGCCGTTAAAAATAGAACAATTCAAATTAGGGGGTACGTCCATCGGACGTACCCCCTAATTAGGTGTTAATGGCAGTGTTTTGCCGTGGTGGCCGGAACGTCCAGAGTGGGGTTCCGGTCGAAGAATCCGGCGGGCCGCAAGGCGAATCCGCAGCGGTCGACCGGCATCACGGGCCAGTCCTCCACGCGTGGGAAATGCGTGCTGCCGAATGTGTGCCACAGGACAATGTCTTCACCGTCGATCGACTGGTCGTCGGCGACGAACGTGGGCAGGCCGGCACCGCCCGGGTGCTGGTTCACGTGGTTGCCCGCCGGGTAGCGCTCGTCGGCGTCGTACCGCGTGACCCACAGGTGCTTGGTGGCGAACGTGGCCCGGCGGGCGATCGACGAGCTCTCGTCCGCGAGCAGCGCCGGCTGGCCCTCGGGGCGCAGCACGTACGCGACGGGCTCGCCCAGGCGGTTGGTGCTGTTCGGGTTGGAGATCCGCCACACCCGGCCGACGCTGTTGTCGGCGCTGCGGGCGCCCTGCGACTCGGTGGACAGCCGCGTGGCGGTGCGGGTGAACGCGTTGCCGTAAGGGTTGGCCCCGCCGACCGGCACGCGCCGCACGTCGAGCTCGTCGACCGCGTTGCCGACGCCGTCGAGCATCATGTCCAGCCGCGCGCTGAACAGGTGCTGGTGGTAAGGCGCGCCGAGGCCGGGTGCGATCTCGGTGGCGTACTCGGAGCCCTCCGCGTAGGACGAGGTGAACACGACGCCGGTCGCCTTGACCTCCATCTCGATCGTGCCGTCGAGGTAGAGGTACCAGAAGAAGCCGTAGTCGTAGTTGCCGACGGTGGCCCAGTAGGAGATCACCAGGCGGCGCTGGCGGCGGGTCTCGGCGGCCTCGGTGAACAGGTCGGAGTGCTTCCACAGCACGCCGAAGTCCTCCTCGTGCAGGCAGATCGCGTTGGAGATCTCGCGCGGGTTGCCCTCGCCGTCGGCGAGCACGGCGTCGAAGTAGTGGATCTCGCCGAGACAGTCACAGCCGAGCACCAGGGAGTTCGCCTGCTGGCCCAGCAGGTACTCCCCCGCGTCGAAGTAGTTCTGCCAGAACCGCACCGGGCTCGGGTCGGCGTACGGGACCACCATCTCGGCGATCGACGCACGGTAGACGAGCGGCCGGCCCTGGATGGAGAGCTGGTGGAGGACCAGGCCCTCGCGCGGGTCGAAGCCGACCCGGAACTTCCAGCCTTCCCAGGTCACCTCGTCGCCGGCGACCTGGAAGCTGGCGCCGTCGGGCTGGGTGATCTCCAGCGGCTTCAGCGTCTCGCGCGGCGGACCGGTGTAGGCGGGGTCGTCGTAGTTGCCCTCCTCCTGCGGCACCGGCAACAACGCGTGGTCGATGAGCTGGACGACCTTCTTCTCGATCAGGTCGACGTAGGCGACCACGCCGTCGATCGGGTGGGCCCAGCAGTGGTCCTCGGGGCGGTGGGCCACGAAGGACAGCACGCGCAGCAGGCGCTTGCCGCTCTCGCCGGGCAGGTCGAAGTCGCCGGCCGACAGCGGACACGGCCGGACCAGGTCGAAGTCGGTGATGCCACGGCGTTCGATCGCGGCTCGCCACTCGGGATCGGCCTTGACGATCTCGTCGACCGAGATGAACTCGTCGAGCAGGATGGGCGGCTGCCCGTCGACGGCGGGGTCGATCTCGACGACCTCGTCGACCTGCTCGCGGGTGACCGAGACGATCGCCGAGCGGACCTGTCCGGTGGCGACGTCGAGCAGGAGCGCCCGGACGCGCCGGTCGAGCGGGTCGCCGTCCCGCCAGGCGAGGACGGTGTGCTTGTCGGGCTCCTCGAGGGCGAGCAGCGCGAACCGGGTGGTGGGTGTGAGCAGGTCGTTCTTCTGGAACAGCGTGCGTGCGGCGTCGATCTCGGCGGCGCGCAGCCGCGCCAAGGGATGATCGGCCGTCATCGGATCACCTCGTCGAAAAGGGGGGTGCGACGATCGACAAGCTAATCCGGAACGCGGGCGGCGTCTACAGTGCCGCCCGGGCCGGCGTGATCGGCAGGTCGCGCTGGCGCACGCCGGTCGCGTGCCAGACGGCGTTGGCGATGGCGGCCGGCACGCCGACGATGCCGATCTCGCCGAGACCCTTCACACCGGACGGGTTGAGCTCGTCGTCCGGGTCGTCGACGAAGGCCACGTCCAGCTCGCCGACGTCGGCGTTGGTCGCCACGTGGTAGTCGGCCAGGTTGTGGTTGACGTAGTCGCCGAACCGGCCGTCCATGATGGACTCTTCCAGCAGCGCGGTGGACAGGCCCATGGTCATGCCGCCGATGAGCTGGGACCGGGCGGTGAGCGGGTTGACCACGCGGCCGACCGCGAAGACGCCGGTCAGCCGGCGCACCCGCACCTCGCCCGTGGCCACGTCGACCGCGACCTCGGCGAACTGCGCGCCGAACCCGTACCGGGCGAAGTCGCCGCGCGCGGCGACCGCGTCGGCCGAGTCGAACGTGCTGGTCAGCCCCTTCGGCGGCACGGGCTCACCCGAGGCCAGCCGGTGGGCCAGGTCGCGGCACGCGGTGACCACCGGCCAGCTCCACGACGCCGTGCCCGTGGAGCCGCCGGCGCCCTGCGCCGGGCCGAAGTCGCTGTCGCCGACCAGCACCCGCACCTCCGTGACCGGCACCTCGAGGGCGTCCGCGGCCAGCTGGGTCAGCGCGGTGCGCGCGCCGGTGCCGATGTCGGCCGCGGCCACCCGCACCTCGAACCCGTCGCCGGGCAGCGCGGTGGCGTGCGCGGTCGTCGCGACGGTCCGGGCCGGGTAGTGCGCGCCGGCCACGCCGGTGCCGCGCCACCAGCGGCCGTCGCGCCGCACCGCCGGCCGTGGGTCCCGATCGGCCCAGCCGAACCGGTCCGCGCCGACCCGCAGGCACTCCGCCAGCCGGCGGCTGCTGAACGGCAGCCCGCTGGTCGGGTCCTCGGTGGGGTCGTTGCGCAGCCGCAACTCGATCGGATCGAGGCCGCACGCCTCGGCCAGCTCGTCCATGGCGGACTCCAGCCCGAACGACCCCGGCGCCTCGCCCGGCGCCCGCATCCAGCGCGGCGTCGGCACGTCCAGGGCCACCACCCGGTGGCTGGTGCGCAGGTGGTCGGCGGCGTACATCGGGCGCGAGTAGATCGCGACCTGCTCGGTGAACTCGACGAGCCGGGAGGTCTGTACGGAGGCGCGATGCTCCACCGCGACCAGCCGGCCGTCCGGGTCGGCGCCGAGCCGCAGCCGTTGCGCCGTCGGCGTGCGGTAACCGGTCAGCGGCCAGAGCTGCGGCCGGGTCAGGGTCACCCGGACCGGGCGGCCGACGAGCGTCGCCGCCATCACGGCGAGCGCGGACTCCGGCCGCGGCGGGTTGCCCTTGTTGCCGAAGCCACCGCCGACGTGCTCGGAACGGACGCGCACCGTCCCGGGCGCGAAGCCGAAGAGCTTGGCCAGGCTCCGCGACCAGGCGTACGGGTACTGGGTGGAGGTGTGCACCGTGACCCGGCCGTCGGCCCAGGATGCGGTGGTCGAGTGCGGCTCCATCGCGTTGTTGTGCTGTGCCGGCGTCCGGTACGACGCGTCGACCACGACCGCCGCCGCGGCGAGCGCGGCCTCGACGTCGCCCTTCTCCGTCACCGTCTCGTTGTGCGGGTTGACGAACTCCGGCTGGTAGAGGCCGGGATGGTCGGGGCGGAACACGGTGTCGGGCGGCTCCGGCAGGTAGTCGACCCGCATCCGCTCGGCCGCCTCCCGGGCCCGCTCGGGCGTGTCCGCGATGACCAGCGCGACGGGCGCTCCCCAGTGGGCCACCCGGTCGCCCTGGAACAGGAACAGCGTGCCCTCGCCGATGTCGGTCAGCCGTGGCGCGTTCTCCTGGTGCAGCACCGCCAGCACGCCCGGCATGGCCAGGGTGGCCTCGACGTCGAGGTTGAGCACCCGGCCACACGGGATGGTGGCCGGCACCACCCAGCCGTGGACGAGGCCCGGCAACGGCACGTCGCCGGCGTACCGGGCCCGGCCGGTCACCTTGTCGAGGCCCTCGATCCGGGTCAGCGGGTGGCCGACGGACGGCGCCGCCTGCCAGGTCCGGGTCATCGCCGCTCCACCAGGTCGGACAGCACCGCCGCGATCAGGTCACGCACGAGCGGCACCTTGTACGCGTTGTCGCGCAGCGGCCGGGCCGCATCCAGCTCCGCCTCGGCGGCCGCCTCGAACGCGGCCCGTTCGGCCGGCCCGTCCAGCAGCGCGCGCTCCGCGACCCGGGCCCGCCACGGGTGCGAGGCCACGGCGCCGAGTGCGATCCGCACGTCGCGGACCAGACCGTCGTCGACCACCAGGACCGCGGCGACGGAGGCGATCGCGAACGCGTACGAGGCCCGCTCGCGCACCTTGCGGTAACGGGACCGGGCGCCGGCCGGCAGCGGTGGCAGCGTCACGCCGGTGACCAGGGCGCCGTCGCGGACGGTCAGCTCGAGGTCGGGGCGGTCGCCGACCGGGCGGTAGAAGTCGACCAGCGGGATCTCGTGCGGGCCGGCCAGGTCCTGCACGTCCACCCGGGCGTCCAGCGCGGCCAGGGCGACCGCGAGGTCCGACGGGTGGGTCGCGACACAGTGGTCGGACGCGCCGAGGATGGCCAGGTTGTGGTGCTCACCGTCGATGGCCGGGCAGCCCGAGCCCGGCATCCGCTTGTTGCAGGGCTTGGTCGGGTCGGTGAAGTAGCCGCAGCGCGTGCGCTGCACCAGGTTGCCGCCGGTCGTGGCCACGTTGCGCAGCTGGCCCGAGGCGCCGGCCAGCACCGCCTGGCTGAGCGCCGGGTAGCGCTCGCGCACGACGGGGTGCGCGGCCAGGTCGCTGTTGCGGACCAGCGCGCCGACCCGCAGCGTGTCCCCGTCCTCGGTCACCTGGTGCATCGGCAGGCCGGTCACGTCGACCAGCAGGTCCGGCCGCTCGACGCCGAGCTTCATCAGGTCGACGAGGTTGGTGCCGCCGCCGAGATAGCGGGCGCCGGGGTTGTCGGCGACCAGCGCGACCGCGGCGTCGACGCTGCGGGCCCGGGCGTAGGCGAACTCGCGCACCGTCAGTCGCCCCCGGCCACCTCGCGGATGGCCGCGACGATGTGCGGGTACGCCCCGCACCGGCAGATGTTGCCGGACATCCGCTCGCGGATCTCGCCGTCGTCGAGGTGCACCGGCCCATCGGTGACCGCGCTGGGCCAGCCCTCGGCCAGCTCGTCCAGCATGCCGATCGCCGAGCAGATCTGGCCGGGTGTGCAGTAGCCGCACTGGAACGCGTCGTGCGCGACGAACGCGGACTGCATGGGATGGGGCTCGTCGTCGGCGAGCCCCTCGATCGTGGTCACCTCGCGGCCGTCGACGGCCACCGCCAGCAGCAGGCAGGAGTTGGCCCGGCGCCCGTCGACCAGGACCGTGCAAGCGCCGCACTGGCCGTGGTCGCAGCCCTTCTTGGTGCCCGTGTGGTCGAGCCGGTCACGGAGCAGGTCGAGCAGGGTGGTGCGGTTGTCGACCACGACCTCCCGCGGCGCCCCGTTGAGCATGAGGCGCACGGTGCTGGCCAGCTCCGGAACGGTCATGACAAGGCCGACGTTACCCGCCGCGCTGGTTGCGCGGCGGGCAGTCGGACTCTGCCCCTCAGGCGCCTGGTCCGTTGGACGGCGCAAAACCAGACATTGAGGGGAGGGACTAGTGGCAGCTACCGGTCCCGGAGTCGTTGTACGTCCTGCCGGACTGCGGCACGAACTGCCAGTCGTACGAGTTGGCGTGCAGCGTGAACTTGAGGACGCCGAACGTGTCGCTGTTGCGCGCCTGGCTGTTGGCCTGGATCGTGCCGAAGCCGTAGTGGTCGGCACCGCCCATGCCGGCGACGAACGACCGCAGGCCACGGGCGTTGTCCAGGGCACCGTTCGGGTTCATCGGCGCGAACCGCTCGTACTGGTGGTTGTGCCCCCAGACGACCACGTCCGCGTTGTTGTCGTACAGCGCCTGGTAGAGCGGCCGCGTCGAGGTCGACGGGGCGTGGTTGGCGCCCGAGGTGAACAGCGGGTGGTGCCAGTAGGCCAGGGTGCACGGCCGGGTGTTGGCGGCCAGGTCGTTGCGCAGCCAGGTCACCTGCGCCGAGGTGGCCGACATGCTGATGTTGGAGTTGAGCGAGACGATGTGCCAGTTGCCGAGGTTGTACGAGTAGTAGCCCTGCCCCGACGGGCCCGCCTGCGAGCCGAAGTAGTTGTAGTAGCCCGTCGCGCCGGAGGTGTTGTAGTCGTGGTTGCCCGGCGCGGGCCGGGTCCGCGACTTGAAGGCGCCCCAGGTCGGCTGGTAGTAGCTGTTGAACTCGCTCGCGGTGCCGTTGGTGTAGACGTTGTCGCCGGTGGTGAACACCGTGCCGGAGATCCCGTTGACCAGCGCCGCCGTGGCGCTGTCGCCGGAACCGGACGTCGCGATGTCGCCGGCGCCGACGAGCACCGGGTCACCGCTGGGCGGCGGCGTGCTGGTGCCGGTGGTGACGACGAGCTGCGGTGCGTCGGCGCCGCTCTCCCGCGAGTCGTAGTAGGCGCCGTCGGTGCTGCTCGACGTCGCGCCGAAGCTGAAGGTGCCGTTGCCCTTCACGACGCTGGTGACGTCGACCTCGTACCAGCCGTCGGCGGTCACCGTGCCGATCGAGCCGACCGACGCGCCGTCGATCGACGGCTGGTTGTTCCACGTCGTGCCGGTCTCCGACCAGGTGGTGTTGGACATGGCACGGAACGCGCCGCCGTTGTTGCTGCCGTCGTTGCCGGAGATCGTCCGGAGGCGCAGCTTGGCGGAGCTGACCGTGCCGCTGACGCCGGTCACCGAGAAGCGCAGGAACAGGCGGCGGACCGGGCTGTTGTCGACCGTGATCTGGTTCGACGTGCCGTAGTTGGTCGTGGGCGTGTCCTGCTGCACGTAGGTGTCGGCGGCCGGCCGGAAGGTGGTGGTCGCGGCCGACGCGGGTGTGGTCGAGCTGAGTACGACGGCGATGATGCCGCCGGCCAGGACGGTCGCCGTGGTGGCGCCGGCCAGGATACGGATGCGCATGACCTTGAAATCTACGGGCTTGAATGAACATGATCCGGTCGTACGGGTGAACGACGGACACCGATCTGTTCACCTGGCGGGTGTTGTCCGGCCGCGACGCGGGATACATGGTGATCGGCGTGTACCTGTCGACGATCGACCGGCCCACCGGCACGGGTCGCAGTCGCGGCGTGAAGGTCGTCGGCGGCAACGTCCTGGCACTCGGCACCGTCAGCCTGGTGACCGACGTCTCCGCGGAGATGGTCACCGCCGTCCTGCCGCTGTACCTGGTGCTGGGCCTGCACCTGAGCCCGCTCGCGTACGGCGTGGTCGACGGCGTCTACACCGGAGCCACCGCGGTGCTGCGTCTGGTCGGCGGTTACGTGGCCGACCGGGTCCGCGGCCGCAAGGTGCTCGCGGGGCTCGGCTACGCGCTCTCGGCCGTCGCCAAGCTCGGGCTGCTGGCCGCCGGCCGGTCGTTGGCCGGCATCGGCTTCGTGGTCGCCGTCGACCGGATGGGCAAGGGGCTGCGGACCGCGCCGCGGGACGCGCTCATCACGCTCTCGACGCCGCCGTCGGCCCTCGGTCGGGCGTTCGGGGTGCACCGGACGATGGACGCGGTGGGTGCGTTCCTCGGGCCACTGGTCGCGCTCGCGGTGCTGGCCGGTTCGGGGCAGTCATACGACGCCGTGTTCGTCACGAGCTTCTGCGTCGCGGTGCTGGGCGTCGCGGTGCTGGTGCTGTTCGTCCGGGAGCGCGATCCCCTGGCGGCGGTCCCGGCCCGACGCCCCGCGCCCCGCGACGCGGTGGCGCTGCTGCGCTCCCCCGGCCTGCGGCGGCTGGTGCTGGCCGCGGTGCTGCTCGGGGTCGCGACGATCGGGGACGGGTTCGTCTACCTGATGCTGCAGCGCCGCACCGAGATCGGGCTGCTCTGGTTCCCGCTGCTGGCGGTCGGCACGAGCCTCGGCTACCTCCTGCTCGCCGCGCCGCTGGGCGTGCTGGCCGACCGGATCGGGCGGCGGCCGGTGCTGCTCGGCGGGTACGCCGCCCTCGCCGTCACCTACCTCCTGCTGGTCGCGCCGCTCGGCGGCTGGGCGCTGCTGGTTCCGGTGCTGGCCGCGTACGGCCTCTACTACGCGGCGACCGACGGCGTGCTGATGGCACTGGCCGGGCCGGTGCTCCCGGACGCCTTGCGGGCGACCGGACTGGCGCTCGTGCAGACCGGGCAGGCGCTGGCCTACCTGGTCTCGTCGGTGCTGTTCGGGCTCGCCTGGACGGCGTGGGGTCCGACGGCGGCGGTGCTGGCCGCGGCGCTGGTGGCAGTCGTCGCCGGTGGGACGACCGCCGGCTTGCTTCTCTACAAGGGACGGACGGCGTGAACGGCTGGAGCGTGCGGGTCAGGGTGCTCGCGATGCTGGGCGTGGCGGTGGTGCTGGCCGTGGTCGCCACGTTCTACATCCGCGGCGCTGCCGCACGGGTCGCGGATCCGGCTCCGATCGCGGCGAAACCGGTGACGCTGGACGCGGGACCGGTGCTGTTGACCGTGACCGACCGGCACCTCGCCGTCGTGTCCACTTCGGACCCGTCCGGACCGCGCACGGTGTCGGCGGTCGAGTGCGTGCGGGCGTACGCGGCCGGCGGCACCGGCGTGTGCCTGCGGCAGGCGACGCCGTGGGCGTACCAGATGGTGGTCCTCGACCGCCGGCTCGATCCGGTGCGCTCCGTGGACATCCCGGGGCTGCCGAACCGGGCCCGGGTGTCGGCGTCCGGGCGGCTCGTGGCCTGGACGACGTTCGTGGGTGGCGACTCGTACAACAGCGGCGGTTTCTCGACCCGGACCGGGATCCTCGACACCGTCAGTGGAACCCTGGTGCCGTCGCTGGAGGAGTTCACCGCATCGGTCCGGGCGGCCGACCGCAACTTCTGGGGCGTGACGTTCGCCGCCGACGACAACACGTTCTACGCGACGATGTCGACGGGCGGCCACCGGTACCTGATGAAGGGCGACCTGGCGGGCCGGACGCTGACGACGGTCGCGGAGAACGTGGAGTGCCCGTCGCTGTCACCGGACGGCACGCGGATCGCCTTCAAGCACGCGATCGACGGCGACCCGACGAAGGGGTGGCGGCTCTCGGTGCTCGACCTGAGCACGCTGGCGGTGACGCCGCTGGCCGAGACCGCGAGCGTCGACGACCAGCCGGCCTGGCTCGACGGCGCGACGATCGGCTACACGCTGCGGCAGGCCGACGGGCGCCCGGACGTGTGGTCGGTTCCGGCCGACGGCG
Organism: Asanoa sp. NPDC050611; assembly: GCF_040654855.1. Taxonomy (NCBI): domain Bacteria; kingdom Bacillati; phylum Actinomycetota; class Actinomycetes; order Micromonosporales; family Micromonosporaceae; genus Asanoa; species Asanoa sp. NPDC050611. The sequence goes on along the minus strand of NZ_JBFAIU010000111.1, from coordinate 4,871 downwards.
GTGGCAGGCCCCGGCTGCTCGTGCCGGGCGCGGAGTCACCGGCGGCGCTGGGCGTAGCAATCGGCGGGAACGGGTAAACCGAGTCGCCATGCGCCAGGTCCTGCTCCGGTTGTTGTTGCCGCTCGTCGCCCTCTACGGGCTGATGGTGATGCTCGGTCACGTCGTCACGGCCAGTTGGTGGCCGGCCGGCGGCGAAGACCAGGTCAACGTGTCCCTCGAGGACGCCCGCTCGGGGACGCTGACAGCGGCCTCGCTCGTGTTCAGCACCATCGCCGACACGTGGTCGGTGATCGCGGTGTGCGCGTTCGCCATCGTGATCCTGCTGGTCACCCACCGCCCGTGGCGCGAGCCGCTGTTCCTGGCCTGCGCGGTCGCGGCGCAGGCACTCATCTTCCTGCTCACGACGCTCGTCATCGACCGGGAGCGTCCGGCGGTGGAGCACATGGACGTCTCACCGCCGACGTCGAGCTTCCCGTCGGGCCACACGTCGGCGGCGACCGCCCTCTACTGCGGCCTGGCGGTGCTGTTCGCCCTGCGCTCGACGAGCGGGCGCTGGGAGGCGGTGGTCTGGACGGTGTTCGTGCTGATCCCCGTCGGCGTCGCGCTGACCCGGCTCTACCGCGGCATGCACCACCCGAGCGACGTGCTCGGCTCGTTCCTCAACGCGGGCCTGTGCCTGACGATCATGTATCACGGCGTGCTGCGCTGGCGCGGCGCTCCGCCACCGAAGCCGACGGAGGAACGCCGGCGAATGTCGGTGGCGCGTTCCCGCGCAAGCTCGTAGACATGTCCCCATGCCGCCACAGATCTCCTCCGGCCGCGCGACGGCCGCCCTGGTCGCGCTCTCCCTGGCGGCTTTCGCCTATGTGACCACCGAGTTGCTCCCGGTCGGCCTGCTCACCGTGATCGCGCCCGACCTCGACCGGTCACAGTCCGAGGTCGGGTTGCTGGTCACCGGCTACGCGTTCGTCGTCGTGCTGGCGTCGCTGCCGCTCGCCCAGCTCACCAGGCGGATTCCCCGGCGCCGCCTGCTCGCCGTGACGTTCGCGGTGTTCACCGTCGCCACCGCGGTCTCGGCGCTGGCGACGGGCTACTGGGTGCTCGCCGGTGCGCGGCTGGCCACCGCCGCCACGCAGGCGCTGTTCTGGACGGTCGTCGGGCCGACGGTGACGGGCCTGTTCCCGCCCGCGGTCCGCGGCCGCATCGTGGCGCGGTTCGCCATCGGCCCCTCGCTGGCACCGGTGCTCGGGCTCCCGCTCACGACCTGGATCGGCCAGCAGGCCGGCTGGCGCACCGCCTTCGTCGTGCTCGCCGCGCTCGGCCTGGTCGCCGGGGTCGTCGTCACCACCCTGCTGCCGTCGTTCCCGCCAGAGGACGGTGGCGCCGCCCGCGGCACCATGCCGCACCGGGCGCGGTTCCGCGCGCTGCTGGTCGTGACCGCGCTCGGCATCACCGGCAACTTCGTCGGGCAGACCTACGTGACGCCGTTCCTGCTCGACGTCAGCGGCTTCCCGGACGACGTGCTCTCCCTGCTGCTGCTCGTGACCGGCGTGGCCGGCGTGGTCGGCACGATCGTCATCGGACGGTTCATCGACAGCCGGCCGGTGGCCGCGCTGACGGTGCCACTCGGGCTCGTCGGCGGCGGCATGCTGCTGATGTACGCCTTCGGCACCGTCCAGCCGGTCGCCGTGGCGCTGCTGGCGCTGTTCGGGCTGGCGTTCAGCGCGTTCGCGGCGACCATCCAGGGGCGCACGCTCCAGCTCGCGCCCGGCAACACCGACCTGGCCTCCGCGGCCTCGGGTTCCGCCTTCAACGCCGGCATCGCCAGCGGCTCCCTGCTCGGCGGCGCGCTGCTGCCCACGACGGGCCTGCGCTCGGTCATGCTGGTCGGTGGGCTCATCATGCTGACCGCGCTGGTCGTGGCCCTGCTGGACGCCCGGCGTGCGACGGCCCCGGCGCCCGTGCCCGCCGCGCGGCCGGAGCCGGCCGGGGCCCTTGCCCATGACGATCTAGGGCGTGGCAGAGTGTGACGATGACCAGACGACCGCTGCTGCTCGTGGACGCGCCGAGCCTCTATTTCCGGGCCTACTTCGGCATCCCGGAGTCGGCGGCCCGCGCCCCCGACGGCAGCCCGGTCAACGCGGTCCGCGGCTTCCTGGACATGGTCGCCCAGCTGATCCGCACGCGCCGCCCCGACCGGCTCGTCTGCGCGCTCGACTACGACTGGCGCCCGGCGTGGCGGGTCAAGCTGATCCCGTCCTACAAGGCGCACCGGCTGGCGCCCGGCGGCGGACCGTCCACGGAGGTCGTTCCCGAGAACCTCGAGACCCAGGTCCCGCTGATCCTGGAGGTCCTGGCGGCCGTCGGCATCCCGGCGATCGGGGCGAAGGGCTACGAGGCCGACGACGTGCTCGGCACGCTGGCCACCACGCAACCGGGGCCGGTCGAGGTGGCCTCCGGCGACCGCGACCTCTACCAGCTCATCGACGACGCGAAGCCGGTTCGGCTGCTCTACTGCGGGCGCGGCGTGGCGAAACTGGAGGACAGCGACGACGCCGCGGTCCAGGCGAAGTACGGTGTGCCGGCCGCGGGCTACGCGGACTTCGCGGCGCTGCGCGGCGACCCGAGCGACGGCCTGCCCGGCGTGCCCGGGGTGGGCGAGAAGACGGCGGCCCGCCTGGTCTCGCGCTACGGCACCCTCGACGCGATGCTGGCGGCCCTCGACGACCCGAAGGCGGGCTTCGCGCCGGGCCTGCGCGGCAAGCTGGACGCGGCCCGCGACTATCTCGCGGTCGCACCGACGGTCGTCAAGGTGGCCCGCGACGTCTCGCTGCCCGACCTCGACACCACCTTGCCGACCGCTCCCGTCGACGGCGACACACTGCTGGCCCTGGCCGAGAAGTGGAACCTCGCGGGCCCGTGCCGCCGCCTGGTCGACGCGATCAGCGCAGGTCAGGCGTTGACGTAGGCCAGGACGCCGCGGTTGATGGCGCCGATCGCCTGGCGGGCCGTGGTGCGCACCGTGTTCGAGGCGCCGCCGGCGTCGGCGATCTGGCCCAGGAGGTCGACCACCTGCCGGGCCCAGCGCACGAAGTCGCCGGCAGGCATGTCGCCGTCCAGGTTGTGGCCGCTGGCCAGCACCTTGGCCAGCGCCTCGCCGCGGGTCCAGCGGACGATCGGCCACACGAAGCCGAGGTCCGGCTCCCGCGTGCGGTCGACGCCCCGGGCCGCCTCGTCGGCCTCCAGCTCCGCCCAGATCTTCATGGTCTCGTCGATCGCGTCCGTGACCGGGCCGCGCGGGATCGACGCCCGCTCGTCGGCCTCCCGGCGCGCCTCGTAGAGGACCACCGAGACCGCGCCGGCCAGCTCGTCCGGGGTCAGGGCGTCCCAGACACCGCGCCGCAGGCACTCGGCGACCAGCAGGTCGGCCTCGGACCAGATCCGGGACAGCATCCGGCCGTGTTCGGTGACCTCGCCCGTCTCGGACAGGTAGCCGCGGGCGGCCAGCAGCGCGCAGACCCGGTCGAACGTCCGGGCCAGCGAACCGGTCCGGCTCGCCACCCGCTTGCGCAGCTCGTCGGTGTCGAGCAGCAGCCGGCGGCGCCGCTCGGCCCAGCGGGCGTGCTCCTCGCGGTCCGGGCAGGCGTGGCACGGGTGCTTGCGCAGCTTGTCCCGTAGGTCGGTCAGGTGCGCGTCCTCGCCGGTCCCCCGCGCGCGGCGGCCGCGCCGGCTGTGCCGGTCGAGGCCCGTCCCGGTGACCGCGGCCGCGAGGTCGCGCCGGGCCGACGGGTTCCGGTGGTTGAAGTTCTTGGGCACCCGGATCCGGGCCAGCACCTCCGCCGGCGACGTGAAGTCGGCCGACGTCACCCGGCCGGCCCAGCGGTCCTGGGTGAGCACCAGCGGCCGCGGGTCGCCGAAGCCGCCCGCGCCCGGGTCCAGCACCACCGCGAGCCCGGCCCGCCGCCCCGAGGGCACCCGGATCACGTCGCCGATCCGCAGGCGCTCCAGCGACGACACCGCCTGGGCGCGGCGCTGCGACAGGCCCTGCCGGGCCAGCGCGCGCTCCCGCTCGTTGATCTGCATGCGCAGGTCGAAGTACTCCTCGAAGTCGCCATGGCTGCAGGTGACCTCGTCGGCGTACTGCGCGATGGTCTCCTCGTTGCGCTGCACCTGCTTGGCCAGCCCGACCACCGACCGGTCGGCCTGGAACTGCGCGAACGACGCCTCCAGCAGCGCGCGGGAGCGCTCGGCCCCGACCGTCCCGACCAGGTTCACGGCCATGTTGTACGAGGGCCGGAAGCTCGACCGCAGCGGGTACGTCCGCGTCGACGCGAGGCCGGCCACGTGCCGCGGGTCGACCTCGGGCGACCAGACGACCACCGCGTGGCCCTCGATGTCGATGCCCCGGCGGCCGGCGCGGCCGGTCAGCTGCGTGTATTCGCCGGGGGTGAGGTCGACGTGTGCCTCGCCGTTGAACTTGACCAGGCGCTCCAGCACGACGCAGCGGGCCGGCATGTTGATGCCCAGCGCCAGCGTCTCCGTGGCGAACACCGCCTTGACCAGGCCGCGGACGAACAGCTCCTCGACGACCTCCTTGAACGCGGGCAGCATGCCGGCGTGGTGCGCGGCGAGGCCGCGCTCGAGGCCGTCGAGCCACTCCCAGTAGCCGAGCACCGAGAGGTCCTCGCCGGGGATCGCGGTCATCCGCTCCTCGACGATGCGCCGGATCTCGACCCGCTCGTCGGGCGTGGTCAGCCGCAGCCCGGCGGCCAGGCAGCGCCGCGAACGCCGACCGGACCGCCATCCGGTGCGCCGGGTTGAAGTGCGACATCGCCGCCCGCACCGAACCCCACGGGTCCAGCGGCGTCACC